>JACGUG010000002.1 GCA_024256285.1 archaeon | reverse complement strand
TGCGGTACAGCTTGCCAAGTACTTTGGGGCAGAAGTTACCGGGGTATGCAGTACCACGAATCTAGAATTGGTGAAATCTCTGGGAGCCGATAAGGTAATTGATTACACTAAAGAGGATTTTACAGAAAGAGGAGAGCTTTATGATATCATCTTTGATACCGTTGGAAAAATCTCGAAATCAAATCGTAAGAAAGCACTAACTCCGAAGGGGACATATATGTCAGTTCATGATAGGATAGGAAGCGAAAAGATTGAAGATTTAATTTTCCTCAAAGAGCTTATTGAGGCGGGAAAGATAAAACCGGTCATAGATAGAACCTATCCGTTGGAACAGATTGTTGAGGCTCACCGGTATGTTGACAAAGGACACAAAAAGGGAAATGTAGTCATAACTTTGGAGCATAATAGCAAATGACAACCCGTACCGCAGAAACATCGCCACTTATTTATGCATGAGTCGCAGGGTTCTTGTATCTAATTATCATCAAAGACCATCATGTCAGCCTTCTGGCTGAATAAAAAACAAAATCTTAAAAACCCATTCGATTTAGTTTTAGAAGAAGAGGTAAAAGGCATGAATTTAAAAGTCTGGTTTCTAGAAACAAGACCCCATTTCCTTTTGCTAACACCAGTATGCACTTTTGCCGGAGTTGCTGTCGCTCTCTATCAAGCCTATCCATTTAACTGGCTACACTTCACCTTGGCCTTCATTGGCGCTTTGCTGGCTCATATAAGTGTAAATGTCCTCAACGACTATTTTGACTATAAAAGCGGGATAGACCTAAGGGCTAAAAGAACCCCCTTCAGCGGTGGCAGTGGCATCCTTACTTCTGGTCTGCTTGAACCGAAAAAGGTCTATTTCTTTGGGATCGCCTGCCTTTTTTTAGTTATCCTAATAGGCATTTACTTTATTTTTATCTACAAATTATCCATGCTACCTATCGTAGTGTTAGGGGCCCTCTTGGTATTCTCATACACACCCTACATTACTAAATTGCCAGGTATCACTGAGATTTTGGGTCCTGGATTGGGGTTTGGACTTATGGTGCTGGGCACATATTTTACCCAAACTGGTGCTTACAGCATGACAGCTATAGTAGCGAGTGTTATAGCTGGACTGCTTGTTGCAAATCTGCTTCTCCTTAATGAATTTCCAGACGTTGAAGCTGATAAAAGTGCAGGGAGAAAACACCTCCCAATAATCTTAGGGAGGAAGAAAGCGGCCAAAGTCTATTGTAGTATTACTGGGTTGGCTTATGCTACAATTATAGTTGGAGTCTTGGTGGGAACCTTGCCTTTATTAGGATTGCTTAGCTTGGTAACACTGCCCTTGGGCATAAAGGCGATGAAGGGTGTGCTTAACTACCACAGTAAAATCGATTCTCTCATTCCATATTTGGCCACAAACGTGTTTGTTGTTCTTCTTGCCCCTTTCTTACTTTCTATCGGTCTCATTATTTCGGTTTATGTTTAATCTGAAGATAGATCGATGAAAATCCCTTTGAATAAGAGATGCCTCTGAACAAGTAAAGGGCGAATATCGACCGAGGGTCATCACTACGATAGACATCCAAATTCATTTCTTTACCACTTGGAAATTTAATTGTATGATTGATTTATTTATTATTTATGGAGATTTTTATCAAAAAATTAAGTTTATTAAGCAGAATTAAATAATTGGTATGATAAGGTGCTGAATTATGGGCAAAATAGATGTGATGGATATGAAGATTTTGGCTGAATTGATGAAAGATTCCAGCCTTTCAATTCCAAAGTTGAGCGATAAGATCGATGCCAACCCCTCTGTAGTCTATAGCAGAATCAAGCGCCTCATAAAGAGGGGTATAATTAAAACATTTACTGTTGTAGTGAACGAGGAACTTTTGGGTTACGCCGTAACCGCCGTAATAGGTGCGGAGATCGATGCAAGGCAGAGAGGTAATATCATAGATGAGCTCTTGACGATAAAAGAAGTTAGGAATGTCTCTGAGGTGACTGGGAGGTTCGACCTTCTCGTCAAGATCCAGACAAGGTCTATGGATGAGTTGTATACTATCATATCAGAAAATATCGGTAAGATAAGTGGCATCCTGCATACAGAGACCTTTATCGAGATGAATAGGAGAGTTAAAGAACCCACGTACTCTCTTCAAAGGTGATCCAACCTATGGTATAGTGCTTTATCGGTACTTTAAAGTCAAAAAATTCTGGCATATTTATATTGTAGATCATCTCTAAAAAGACTGAAGCCGATTGAACCCTTTACTCAAAGTAGAGGAAGCTGAGAGATCCAGAAGGTTGCCATCTTTTATTTCAAAGAAGATCAAAAAGAGAATAAAGTATGTAGAGGATGGCGTTGCCAAGATAGAGTCGGCTTCGGGATTAAAATATCCATCCTATTTTATTGAGCCAACCCTCCCTTTATCATCCAGCCAGATCGAAGCATACCAAGTAGGGGTACTCTACGCAAGAACCATCCCGATAGAAACTTTCTCAGGACTGGAGATCTTGGTTCAACTATCGGCACCACTCGTTGCCTTTGGGTTAAAGACCACTATACGTGCAGTCTTGGCCCATGAATTCTTACATTATATGGAGCTTATGAGGCGCTTTAACAAATTGGATATAGTCTCAGATTCTCTTTCAACTTCTTTGTTCGAGTCTCTCTACTCAGACTATGAAAAGCTGTTTGAACCTAAACTTATATTCAAAGATAGAAGATTGGTAAAGTTGATCGATGAAAAATTCTCAAACGGTCTCAATGACAAGAAGCTTCATGAGAAGACCTTAAAGGAATGGATAAAGAAGGGTCTGCCTACAGTAAATCTATCCCCTGACAGCAACATCATAAGGGTTCCAGTATCACTGATCTTGAACATGAAGATCGACCCCCTCTTAAAGCTGAAGCTCGAGGAGCTTGAGCGAAAGGGCTATGAATGAAATTAATGAAAGTGGAAATATCTGTAAGCTGGAAGAAAACGAAAAGAATCTGATCTTCGAAGCCCTTGAAGATATAGCCAAAGATAAAGAAGTTGTAGCCATCTGTGTCTATGGGTCTCGTATTACTGGCTACGCAAGAAAAGATAGTGATTATGACGTTATAGTTGCTCTCTCAAGATACAAGCAAAAATTGAAGTATAAATATGTGAAAAAAGGGCTAAATCTATCCGCTTTAATCATCGATAGCAAGTCTTTGATGAAGGATGCTGAAGAGGCTTCTTTAGGTGAATTTATAGCTGGTAGGCTATTGAATGCCTATGAAGCTCTAACAGGAGGGGAATTTATCGAAGAAGTTGAAAGAAAGTTAAAGAGCAGGGTGATATTCGAAATTCTGGATGAGATGGCCTTAACTTATGGCGATCTCTCCACAGAATTCATCATCCCAGTAAAGTATCTTTTATTCGAGAAGCTTAAGAAAAGAGCATCTCTTTATCCACCAGTTTTATACAGTTACGTGAAGACCTATGGTGGGCACTTGAGTGAAGAGAATCTGAATGCGACCCTTAAAGGTTTTCTTGCACCATTAAAAGAAATGGAAATACAGGGATGGATTTCATTAGATGATGAATCCTTTAGGATTAAGGAGAAGTACCTTAAGTTAAGAAAGACCAGAAAGTTCCTGAAAAAACTCTCGTACACCAAGAGGGGTATAATGTCCTATGTAGCCCATGGTTACGCAGGGCGTGTAAGTCTAGATGTTGTGAGGAAGGAAGTGCTATCAAAGATCAGCCGATCAAAAGATCTTGGTCACATACCAGAGGAGATGGAGCACCCAAAGAACCTCTGGAGGATCGATGAAGGCTTGTTGATCGTTGAAAGTGATGACTGGCTTCACAAGATTATAGACTACCTCGGTCTGAGCCAGAATACCAAGATAACTCAAAGACGGCGAGAAGAGTTTCACGAAACCTTGAAGGTATATGCATTGAAGGATGGTGATGAAGAGATCGCTATAGCCGTGAAAAGGTTCAAAGACCCCATGTCTTTAAAGTGGGCTTTTTTGAACTTATGGGCATTTTTTACTAAAAGGTTCGAACTATCCCCCCTAACGAGACTCAAAAATGAGTACAGGGCTATAAGGCGGTTGAGAGAGATCGGCTTGAATACGCCAAAAGTGATCTCGATGATCTTGAACAAGAAGATATTGATTACAGAGTTCATAGATGGAGTCAATCTAGGTAAAAACGTCAAGGAAATCTTAGATGAGCGTTGTGTGGATGCATCCCCGATTTCCATGTACGGCGAGAGTATGGGTTTTGCACATAAACATGGGTATTCTTTAGGGGATACGAAGCCTAACAATGCAATATTTTCAGAAGGGAAGATATTCTTGACAGATCTGGAGCAGTCTGCCGAGAATGGAGATATAGCATGGGATATCGCAGAATTCGTCTATTATTCGAACAAACTTACTTTGAATACTAGTGGGGCAAGGAAGGTAACTCAGGCATTTTTGGATGGTTATCTGAAAGTAGGAGATATCGATACGGTCAAAGAAGCCTTAAGTCTGAAGTACCTTTTACCCTTCCAAGCAACTCTAGCTCCAACTGTAGTTAAAGCTATTAGAGATGAAATGAATAAGGTAATTACACCTTAATCATTTCTTCTTGAAGATCGTATATCCACATTTTCCACAAGTCGATCGGTCTTCATGCTCAGCAAGGAAAACCCCTCTTCCACACCTTGGGCACTCCTTCCTCAACCTGACCAAAGATGGACCATCGATTCGGTAAAATTTCCAGATCCGGGGACTAGTCTTCTTCTTAACTTTCTTTTCCTCAGACAACTTCTACACCTCCTACTTATGAGCCTTTCTTTGCCTCTTTCTTCTTTGCCTCCTTGACCACCTTCTCCCTCTCCTCTTTTGATAGCATCCTTAAAAATAGATGTCTTGGGAGTTGCTTTTTAGCATCCTCAGTATTATCGTATATGTAAAAGAGCCCGGAGACATCCCTTGTACCAGTCTTCATCTTTAAAGAGATTAGATAAACTTTGTCTACATCTACATTAAGCTTTTCTGCAACCATCTTCACAGCATCTTGCCTTGTCAAAGACCCAGTCATGGAGCTGAAGACGCAGTCGATCTCCCTCCTTCTGAGCAGGTCGTTCCTGTTATCCTCCTTTACTTGAAAGCTCAAAGCACCACCTTTCGAACCGAAACTATCCGTGATATATATCTTTATAATTTTAGCATAGCCTTAACCATCATTGACACACTTTATGACCATCTTATCCATGAACGAAATTACCATCTCCCTTGATCTTTGATCCACTTTGATGATGACCACCCCCCTTCCAGGTTGCCCATAAAGGACAGATGTACAATTAGGGAACAGTGCTATCGTAGGGAGTGCAAGGAGGTCCTCTTCTCCGTCTATAATGATCCTGACAGGCTTCCTCGCTTTTATAGCCGTCGATAAAGCCATCAAAGACTCTCTCGATATGTGCCCTGCAGGGTTCGAAGCTCTTAGTTGAGTCTCTATTTTTGAAATAGGTAGATCCCTCTCAATGCGCATCTCTCTCCCATCGACTATCTGGACAGATGGTACGATGCCCAAGCTGATCAATCTCTCAGTAGTGGCATCCCCTACTGTAACTACAATCTCGCTTTTATCGATGTGACGTGCTATCTCTTCATAAGTCAACCTATCGTTGGAAACTAGGAGCCCCAAAGGCTCCTTCAATACCTCTCTTAGCTCTTCTGTCAATATATATTCGTACTTTATAATATCGGTGCTCTTGATGTGTCTGATTCGATGCATCTTTTTACTTGCCTTTTATACTTTCAGGTAACCTTCAGGGCATACCTCCCAGGTCTGCTGATATCCAGTGTCTTGGCCACAAGGGATCGATCGACATCTTCGATGATTATAAGTCCCGACCAATCAGGGCTCAAATCCTTGGATTTGCAGTTAGGACAGATACGATCTGTAGTCAATGTTTTGCATTTCCTACACGCCAATTCTTTAACCAATGGATCTCACATTTCTTTCAGGTTTTTGTTTTGCTCTCCACTTCAACCATCTTTGAAGCCTTCTTCAGATCCTCCTCGATCCACTCAAGGGCTCCTAAGAAAGGCTGCCTGCTCGTCACTCCAATCTTCCCTATAGTCGCTCCTCGCCCTAAGCTCACCGCAGTGATTCTAACTCTGACTTTGGAGCCGACTTTGATCGTCCTCTTGCTCTTGCTTGCCAATATAATGCCCTGTCTTACATCACTGGTCAGAAAATCGTCTGTAATCTGAGAGAGGTGGAGCATAGCGTCAACAGGCCCTATCCTGACGAAGGCTCCAAAGTCGGTAATTTCGACGATCTCTCCTTCCACTATCTCTTGAATCTTCGGATAAAAGTTGAGTACAGAGAACTTCACCTTGTGGTAAGTGCTTCCATCACCAGGGATTATCTTCCCTACACGACCAACAGACACATCCCTGATCAAGATTATGTAACCCAACTCAGGATTTATCGTACTCTCATATTTCGTCTTCAGAATCTCTAATGCTACCTCATCAAGTGGTTGACCGAACTTTGCCGGAGGAACCCTTATAACATCTTCAAGCTCAACTATCTGGAACATAATTCAACTTCCTTAAGAGGATAGGTATTCAGATTAATTGACTTAAGAATTTTTTGGTTTTATAAACACATTATATAGAATCAATCGAAGGTGATGGGCCTTTTAAGTCTTGAAAGTAGTACTACTCGACTGTCCTTACACCTTCCTACGACCCTATACCCCGTTGACTCAGATATCTGCCCTCCCATCTTTTCAATATCTTTAAATCTCGGCATGTTGCTTCTTTCAAGTCTGCCTGTAGAATATCCAAGGTGCATGTAAGCCTTTATCTCCACGTATGTGCAGTCAGATAAGTCTATCAATCTGCTGAAATCCTCTGGATGATCCATGTTTATGCCCTTTATGGCCGTTATCCTCATAACTTTTGGGCATCTGAAGCTCTTCATGAGCTCAAGAGTCTCCATAAGGGAATACCATAGCCTTGGTGAGATCGGACGGTTGACCTTCTGATAGGTCTCGTAGTCTGGTGCAGTTATAGATACGTAAAGTTGAGAAGGCTCTGAATCAAGCCTTTTCAGAGCCTCTGGAAGTACGCCGCTCGTTACCAGAAATGTAGTGAACCCCTTCTCTTTAAACGATTTTATCAGCTCTCCCAGCTTAGGGTATAGTGTAGGCTCACCTGAGAGGCTTATGGCTGCCATATTTGGGTTGAGGGCTTCCTCGTACTTTTCTTTGCTCACCCTTCCCTTGATGACCTGATCTTTATAACCTGTAAGTATCCTTCTCTGCTCTTTGATGCAACCTTCTATTATCTCCTCTGGCTCATCCCATCCGCCTTTAAATGTCTCATCCCACTTTATACCTAGATCCTCAGGCATAACCCTCCAACAATAGATGCAGTGGGTCAAGCAACTCAAGACTGCTGGCGTCATCTGAAGGCAGCGATGTGATCTTATACCATAGAACTTTTGCTTGTAGCAGAATTTATTCCGAACAAGGCTCTCATGCAACCACTTGCACTTCTTGACACTTGAGTGCCTACCAACCATATGATATTTCTGCCTTCTCAATACATCGAATAGTTGAGGAGGGTATGCCATTCCTATCTCTGTTGTAAATCAGTTGCTCCCATAAATTTCTATCTTACAACGATTCGCTCAGAGCTTAACCGATCACTTTTAAATACCATCATATGATTAATTATTGGAGTCAGATGGAGCTTTTCGATGTGGCTATCGGCTTAGGGATCGGCCTCGTAATAGGGTCTTCAATCCTTTATATCGCATCGAAAGTGGCTTCAAAAAAACGACCCATTGAAAAGGCTGAAACTGATATTCCCAAACCCCTCCCCCTACCTGATCAGGAAAAACTCGTCCAGATGCCTGAACTTGAGAAGGCTCGAAAAGAGTTGAACGCTATACTGCTCGAAAAGGAGCTACTCTCCAGCGCCCTCACACGTGTATATGAGGCAGAGGTTCAAAAAAAGATAACCAAGGAGGAGAGAGAACAGCTTTCAAAAAAATATCGTGAACAACTGAAAAGAGTAGAAGAGAAGCTAGGGAACACAGAGCTACTGATCGAGGTTGGAGAGTTAGAGAACCTTCGAGACGAGCTGATCGACTTATTCGAGAGAAAGATAGGGCAGATAGAGAGTAGGTTGAATCGAGCGAAAGCCAAGTTGGTAGAAGTTTTAGGTCCAGCCCCCAAACCCACCATGCCAACCAAAGTGGTGCCAAAGAAAGAGAAACCGAAGGTAAAACCTGAAGGGGCGAAGGTCGACGACAAGGTCAAGGCTTTAAGGGAAGAGGTTCTACAGGCCCTTGATAGGCTGGAGCAGATCGATATCGAAGAGTAATATCATAACAACGATCATTTATGACGATCTTCCTTGTAGTTGGGAGATGAATTCCAAATGAATCTGACACACCATGGGAACTCAATAAGATAGATGGTACACTTATACTGGAAAAATCAGAAGGAGGATAAAAAGGAGGATAAAAATATGAGGCGAGAGACAAAAGACAACATTTTACTTAGTATCATAGGAATCGTTTTTCTCCTTAACATATCATTGCCCTTATTGCTAAATATAGTTCCAATCATCGAAGAATTACTAGTTGTAGGATGGATGATACTCGGTATCGGTGCGTTATTCGTTATTATATCCATATTCACCCTTCGTAGGAAAGGTACCGGTAATCTCATTGATAGTGGAATCTACGGTATTGTTCGGCATCCGATGTATTTGGGTGGGATGGTGATGTTCTTTTCTCATATCTTCTTTTTTCAAAATTGGATAATTACAATTAATTCTATTGTGGGGATTGCATGCTGCTACCTAATTATTCTATCGGGAGACCAATTAAATATCGAGAAGTTTGGCGATGACTATAAACGCTATATGCAAAAGGTGCCAAGAATGAACTTCTTGGTTGGGATTATTAAGCAACTACGGCGTAGAAAGGGAGATTGAAAACGGCAACTAACCCGTTGGATTTGGTATCTTAGTCTCATTATAGGACTATGCTTTACATCGATAAACTTTAAACTTGGGGCAAGGGATAAAGAAATTGAACGAAATGGAGAAAATAAGAGTGGCACTTATAGGTGGATTTTATGGTACTGGGAAGACCACCACCATCATACAGATGGGGAAAAAACTAAGTGGAGAAGGGAAGCGTGTGGCGGTGATAACCAATGACAAAGGTGTTATCAACGTCGATGGAGAGGTGATAAAAAGTCTTGGATTTGAGGCTGAGGATATTACAGGAGGATGTATCTGCTTTTATTTGGACCGAGTCAGCGAAGTTGTTGACACGATAACTAAGAAGTTCATCCCTGATATTATGTTCATTGAGCCAGTAGCATACTTCCTACCCTCAAAACTATATGAAGATTTGGGGAGAGAGTTAGGTGAGAAATTAGAGGTGGCGCCTATAACGATATTAATCGATGGGCCACAACTTTTACACTATAGTCAACATGGTACAGAGTTGCCCTATATCGAGTCACGTCAGATAGAGGACGCGGAGGTAGTTGTGATAAATAAGATCGATCTGGTGCCACCAGACAAGATCCCATTTATAGAAAAAATGGTTCGGGAAATCAATCCTAGGGCAAGATTGATGACTATGTCGGCAAAGACGGGAATGGGCTTAAATGAATTATTGGATGTAGTACTCCATGGAAGGCATGAAGTCTTTCCCACCGTCACCATGACCGTGGTCAAGAGTTTTGCTAGGTCTGTGACTGAGATAGGATGGAGGGGAGAACAGTACACTATCACGTCTGAGCGTGCCCTCAGCGAGTCTGACGTGAAGAACTTCTTACGAGACCTGTTAAGGGGGATAGGGGAAAAGGTGATCGGCGCGGGAGGAGAAGTCAACCATATAAAAGCGTTTATCGGCAATGAGGGCTTCTTCCTTAAAGCTAGTTTGGTGAGGTTAGGTCAAGAAGTCGATTTCGTTGGGGATATCAAGAGCCTGAGTAGCGGAAGGATCGTTATCAACGCAATAGGGAGGGGTTTGCCCGACGATTTTCTTTACAACCTCATAATTAAGACACTTCAAGAAGTTGCTCCGAGATATAAGGTGAAATTTAAGGAAAAGTAGAGATAACGTAAGATAATTCGATAATCATTTATGATAACTGAAGAGTAATTCTTTATTAGGTCTTTTTGAGAACTGACTTGAGGTAGTCTTCCTTGAAGGTATCTGAAGCTATAAGACTCAGGCGAAGCATACGTAGATACAAGTCGAAGGAAGTCGAAAAGGAGAAGATCATGCATGTGCTTGAGGCTGGGCGTCTAGCACCATCGGCTGCAAACAGACAACCACGGCACTTCATCGTAATAACGGACTCTAAGGTAAAAGAAAGGCTGGTAGAGACTTACTCTAAGGACTGGTTCATCCATGCCCCAGTGATAATAGTTGCCTGTGCAGACCCAAATGAAGCATGGGTAAGAGAAGATGGAGAGGAGTACTGGAAAGTCGATGTAGCGATCGCCCTGCAGAACATGATTCTCTGCGCAACTGAGGAGGGTCTGGAAACTTGCTGGATAGTGAATTTTGATGAGCAAGCAGAAAAGGGTGCTCTTGGGATACCGCCACATATACGTGTAGTTGCCATGACACCCTTAGGCTATTCAGATGAAGTTAAGGGTGAAGTCTCCAATAGAAAGCCTCTTGAAGAAGTTATACATCTTGAGCATTGGTGAAATTCATAATTTTGGGGGTGATTAAGATAAGATCTGAAGAAACTTTAGAGAAGATGGCTGAAGAAGCCCTTGAGAACGTAGAAGAAGACATTACCATAGGCTTAGGGAGCGGGTCTACTGTAGCGAGGTTCGTCGATGCTTTAGGCAGGTATCTGACGAGGATCAACTTCAAAGTCTCAGTAATCCCCTCATCATTGCAGATACAGACCTTCGCAGAGAGGGCTGGACTGGAGATCGTCCAACCCCGTCTGGCCTCTTCTATCGACTTGGTCGTCGATGGAGTCGATCAGGTTGATAAGAACTTCAACATGATAAAGGGAGGTGGGGGCGCTCTTTTAAGAGAAAAGGTATTGATGAGGGTAGCGAAGAAGGTTGTAATACTTGCAGATGAAGAAAAGTTCGTAGAAGTTCTGTCCAGAAAAGTGCCCATAGAAGTCGTGCCCTTTGCCCGCGTCTTTGTCCAGAAGGAGCTTGAAAAGATTGGAGGAAAGCCCGAACTGAGAACGTTGAAAAAAGGCTACCCTTTCTTTACCGATAACGGGAATGTAATCCTCGATGTAGACTTTGGGCTTATAGATGAACCTCCCCTGCTCTTGAGTAAGATAAAGGATATGCCTGGTGTTGTTGAGGCAGGCATATTCATCGAAAGAGTTCATACAATTTATAAGGCTTGTAAAGATGGGTCTGTGAAGAAGATAACTCCTGAAGTTGAGATCGGATGAGAATAGTTGTAGGAATAACAGGGGCAAGCGGCGTAATATATGGCAAGCGCCTCTTAGAAGTTCTCTCGGATAAGGGTGTTGAGACTCATGTGATAGTGAGCCGAGGAGCTGCTGAAGAAATCATCGCCCATGAACTTTCATCGAAGAGGGAAGACATAGAGAAGTTGGCAACTCATGCCTACCAATTAGACGATCTTCTATCACCATTGGCAAGTGGCTCATACATTACAGACGGGATGGTCATAGTGCCATGCAGCGCCAAGACTCTGGCAGGGATTGCCCATGGTTACTCCGATAACCTCATCCTTAGGGCTGCAGAAGTCGCCATAAAGCAAGGGAGAAAGTTGATACTCGTCCCAAGGGAGACTCCTCTCAGTGCTATCTTTCTTGAAAATATGCTCAAGTTGGCGAGGATAGGTGTAGTTATACTTCCTGCAATGCCAGCTTTTTATCACAATCCAAAAGATATAGATCAATTAATAGACTTCGTTGTTGGTAAGATTCTCGATAGCCTTGGCATAGAGCATAATCTCTTCAAGAGGTGGACGGGATACAGATAGATAACAGTATCTCTAGTTTACTTATGTTTAAGGGGGAGAAGAGGCAAGGAATAAGTTTATTCAGGGTGGTTTAAAACTAGTTCTATATCTAAGATAAAAGGTTAAAATAAATGCATGTATTAGCAACTCTCTAAAGAGGTTGCCACCAAATTGGCTATCCCAAAGCAGAACACGAAGCCTCACGGCATTGTCAACCTTGAAGATGAAATCGACTCTGAGATTAAAGAAGTACTATACAAAAGCCTTGAAGGGAAGGAAATTACAAAAGAAGAGGCTTATGATCTAATAAGGTGTGATGGCCACGATCTTCAGGTGTTGATGTCTGTAGCAAGGATCATCCGAGATAATGGTAAGGGAAAGCGTATAACCTATTCAAGAAAGGTATTCATACCTCTGACGAACCTATGCAGGAATAGATGTGGTTACTGTAAATTCAGAAGGGAGCCCACAGACCCTGATGCAGAGATAATGAATCCAAGCAAAGTTCTTTCCTTCGCTGAGGCTGGTAAAGGTTTTCATTGTACAGAAGCCCTTTTCACTTTAGGTGAGAAGCCTGAGAGACGCTATCCAGAAGCCCTTAGGTGGTTGAAGAGACTGGGATATAAGAGCATGTTAGAATATCTACATGATATGTGTAAGATGGTGATAAAGAAGACTGGCCTTCTGCCTCACTCTAATCCTGGGTTTATGACGAAGGGAGAGATGGTTGATCTAAAGGATGTAAATGCCAGCATGGGGTTGATGCTGGAGAATGTGAGCGATAGATTGTGTGGTAAAGGTGAACCTCATGAGTTCTCTCCAAGTAAAAGGCCTGATCTGAGATTGGCTACAATCGAGAATGCTGGGCAACTCAAGATACCTTTCACCACTGGTCTGTTGATAGGCATAGGAGAAACTCTTGAAGAGATCGTAGACTCTCTCTACGCCATAAAGAAGTTGAATGAAAGATATGGTCATATTCAAGAGGTGATAATCCAGAACTTCAAGGCTAAGCCAGATACCCCTATGGCATCTCATCCAGAGCCTACTGTAAAAGAAATCTCTCGAGTAATTTCTGTATCGAGATTGATCTTCGGGAATGATGTGAACATACAAGTGCCTCCAAACCTTAGCCCTGATGAATATGGTATGTATCTATCTGCAGGAATAAATGACTGGGGTGGCGTATCCCCTGTTACAAAAGACTTCGTGAACCCCGAAGCACCATGGCCTGAGATAAGGGCTCTGAAAAGTGTAACAGAGAAGGGGGGTCTTGAATTGAGGGCTAGGCTCCCTATCTATCCCGAGTTTATATTGAACAAGGCCGATTTCTTGCCAAAGCCTCTTAAAAGTCACATACTATCCCTTGCCGACCACGAAGGTTATGTAAGAGAGGTATCTTGATTGAACCTGAGCGCACACGATTCTGACATCCTTCGCCCCTCTCTTGAAAACTTACTGTATAAGATCGACCCTGTTATAGCATCGATTCTTGATAAGGCCCTTGATGGCAAGGAAATTTCTGTAGATGAGTGTGTCGAGCTTTTTGAGATAAAAGGAACCGATCTTAACGCTTTAATTACAGTTGCCGATGAACTTAGGCGCACGACAGTCGGCGATGTAGTCACTTATGTTGTAAACCGAAACATCAACTTCACGAACATCTGCATAAATAGATGTGGGTTCTGTGCCTTCAGCCGGAGTTATGGAGATAAAGATAGCTACTTCTTGCCCATCGAAGAAGTAGTCAGGATGGCGAAGGAGGCATGGGAATTAGGAGCAACAGAAGTATGTATTCAAGCCGGTCTCCCACCAAATATGGACGGGAATATTTACATCGATATCTGCAAAGCCGTGAAGAAAGAGGTGCCAGACATCCATATCCATGCCTTCTCCCCTGAAGAGGTGGTTTATGGGGCTTTAAGGTTGGGTACAACTGTGGAAGATTACTTGAAGATGCTCAAGGAGGCTGGTATCGGCAGTCTGCCCGGCACAGCAGCAGAGATACTCGACGACGAAATCAGAGAAGTGATCTCTCCCAATAGAATTAGAACAAAAGATTGGATCAGAGTGATAAAGGCAGCCCACAGGCTAGGCATCCCAACAACTTCGACTATAATGTATGGGCATATCGAAAATTCATTACACAAGGCGAAGCACATAGCCATAATAAGGGATATACAGAAAGAGACTCATGGCATAACAGAATTCGTCCCCCTGAGTTTTGTGCACTATGAAACCCCGATCTACAAGAAAGGTCTAGTAAAGAACATAAGGAGAGGCGCGACTGGTGCAGAGGTAGTCAAGATGTATGCAGCATCTAGGCTGATGCTTAACGATGACATCAAGAACATACAGGTATCTTGGGTCAAGGAAGGAAAGAAATTTGCACAGTTCTGCCTTAATGTTGGCGCCAACGACTTTGGTGGAACTCTGATCAATGAGAGCATATCAAGAGCTGCTGGAGCTATTCATGGGCAACTTTTACAC
The DNA here is from genome assembly GCA_024256285.1 of archaeon. GTDB lineage: Archaea > Thermoproteota > Nitrososphaeria > Nitrososphaerales > JACAEJ01 > HK02M2. Next base: position 59,758 of record JACGUG010000002.1, on the reverse strand, counting down.
CCAGAGGAGTTCAGAAGGCTGATTCAAGACATAGGCAGAATTCCTGCCCAGAGGTCCACTACTTACGATATATTAAGGGTATATGACTAACGTCTTCACGATCTCAGGAACTAATGGATAAAAAACCTCTTTGAGATACGGGCTTAAAATGACCAAGAAAATAATCTTCAAGGCATCAGTGATCGACAGCCTTTTGAGCTATGCCCAGAACTCTTACCCAGACGAAGGGATACTTCTACTTAGAGGCAAGGTCCATAAAGATGAGATCGTAGTGGAAAGCGTTATCGTACCACCTTTTGCTATACATGGAAGAGGTTTCTCCAGCTTTCCCCTTCATACCCTCCCCCTTGATCTATCGATATTGGGTACTGCTCACTCACATCCATCTGGAACTTTACGGCCCTCTATAGGCGATCTGAACAACTTTTACGGCAGGATCATGGTCATAATCGCCTATCCCTATAAGTCTGAGGATGATATAGGGGTATTCGATCGTGAGGGGAACATGGTGAAGTACTCGATCATTAGAAGATAGATTCTACGTTGTAATGAAGGAAGGGAAATGACCCTCATAGTTCCATAAAAATTCGATTTTGAGCAATGCTTAAATCATATCAGAACTAATGTCTGCAACGGCGGTCGATTTGGTCTTTTTAGCCAAAACCTCTACATCAGGGGAGTGGAAGGTAGTCTCATCGGTCGTCTTAACGTTGGTGGATGAGGCAACATTCGAGGCTTCTCCAGAGGGCATCACCTTCAGGGCTATGGACCCATCTCATGTAGCCCTTGTAGACCTATCATGGCCAAGCCTAGCCTTTGAAAAATACGAATGCGATGCTCCCTTCAAGTTCAGCGTCAAGATGGATGACTTTGCGAAGTTGATAAAAAGGGCCGATGCGAAGGATAGTATAGAGATCGCAACTACCAATGATGAAAACATCATCCTCAGGATTCTAAATGGATATGGGAGAGAATTTTTACTACACCTGATAGAAAGCACTTACGGTTCTACGCCCCTTCCTAAGCTTACCTTCAACATCAAATCCATAATAGCGAAGAAGGCCTTCGAGAGTATGCTGAACGATATTTCGGTTGTTTCAGACCATGTTACCATAGATACATCGAATGATAAGTTAGTCTTCTATGGCAAGGGTGATATCGGCTCTGGCTCTGTAACCTTAGAGCGAACAACCCAAGACGTATTGGAGCTAGAAGTTAAGGAGAATAGCAAAGCGACTTATAACATTGAATATCTCTCGAACATAATTAAGGCTATTGGTTCGGCATCCGATACAGTTGTACTTGAATATTCAAGTAAGATGCCCATAAGGCTGGAGTTAAAGCTTAGCGATCTTGGCGGTAAGATACACTTCTATCTTGCTCCAAGGATAGAAGAGAAGTAAATCTCCAAAGATTTTTAACCTATTTTATGGAAGCGGATAGCGAAATCATGGCTATCGCCTCACTGATCCTTTTAAATATTGACCATTCTGCAGTTTTTACTCAGCCTCTTCATCATCTACTCTCTCAAGACCTTTCCCTCACTGCCAATCAATCCGATGCGGATGAAAAAAGAACCATCGATCTCAATAATAATTCCAGTGAGAAATGAGGAAGATACCCTAAAAGATAGATTGCCTCGACTCTATAACGAATTTGGGCTACGCTAAAAAGGAGATAATAGTCGTTGATGGGAACTCTACAGATGGCACGGGAAATATATTGGAAGGCTTTCAGGAAAAGATCGAAGTTTTAGAGGAAGAAAACCTCCCTGAAGGATGGGTGGGAAAGAACTGGGCTTGCTCCGTAGGTTATAAGAGATCGAAAGGTGAATTTTTGCTCTTCACAGACGGAGATACCATCCATAGCAAAGATAGTCTAACCTTGACAGTAAACTATCTTCTGAAAAATCAAGTCGATATGCTGTCTCTTTATCCGAAGTTTATAATGAATACTTTTTTTGGGAGAAGTTGATGATCCCAACCATGGCTTATATCATATTCCTCTTTTCACTGAGACCGAATGTGAATGATGACGATGGCTCAAGTTGGCTGGGAAATGGGCAGTACATACTCATTAGAAGGAGTGTTTATGAAAATGTAGGTGGGCATAAAGCAGTATGGAACAGAATTGATGAGGACTATCGTCTGGCTGAGAAGGTTAAGAAGTCGAAGTTTAGGCTTAGGTTGTTGTACGCTCCTCATGCACTACAAACACGGATGTACAGAAATTTTAGAGAGTTATGAGAAGGATTGGTTAAAAACGCATTTACAAGTTTTCTTGCAGTCTTCCAAAGAACAAGGGAATTTCTGTTAGCCATTCTTGCATCCTTTACTTTTCTCTTGCTTCCTCTCATAGTCTTCCCAGCGTTTGGTGCTGATATTAAATATGTTCCACTTTTCCCTGCGTCTGTTGTTATCTACGTCATGATGATGGCAACCTCCACTTGTCGTATGATAAGAAAGAAAGGGACGATCTGGAAAGGAAGGGTTTACAGATGAGATTAATACCAACAAATTTCTAATGTAGAATTGTTTAAGAGGCAAGACCTGTTAAAGAGAGTAGGTATGGAGATAGAGTTTGGGTTAGAAGACCTGGCAAAGTACCCTTTTCTGAAGGAAGCTGGGGATTATGTGAAGGAGTTGAGTCTAAGTGTAGAGGATCTGGGGCAGGAAGACTATCGCCCAGCCGTGGAAAGAGCAAAGCAGAGGGTAATGGAGGCGATTCAAAAGAATTACATATCTAGTGAAATATCGGAGCCCACAGTAGAGCTTCTCTCCTTCCCACTGGCTTTGATGCTCGTCAAGGCAATGAATGTCGAATACATCATACATAGATACTCACTGGCAGAAGCGATAAGGGCTGAGAGGCTTCTTAAGGAAGAAAAGAAGTCGATCATATCGTACATCTTCAAAAGCACTTTTAATGTAGAGCCTATCAGCGTAGAGCATGAGTTATTCGACTTTAAGATAAATTTGATTGAATACTTGAAGCGCGCAACTCATTTCCACGAACCAGAATGGAAGCTTATCAACCGGGTCGTTGAGAATGGTTTCGTCTATCTGAAGACTTATGAACTAGTCAGATTGATCAGGGAGGAAATTAGAAGGAAGATTTACGATAGGATGAAGGGTGTATCGTTGCCTAGCATGCCGAAAAATCTGAAAGAGGCAGTCCATGAGATATCTGGAGTATTGCCTCCCCCATCGGATAGGTTTCAGAGGGTTACCCCTGAGAAGTTTCCCCCTTGCGTTATACACACGCTAGATCTGCTTAAGAAGGGGCAGAACGTATCCCATTACGGCCGTTTCCTTTTAACAACGTACCTTCTAAGTATCGGTAAATCCGTTGACGATATAATCGATATCTACCCAAGATCGCCAGACTTCAATGAAAGGCTGACAAGATATCAAGTGGAGCATATAGCTGGAATGAGAGGGGGGAGAAGGCGCTATAAGGTTCCAAGTTGTAGGACGCTAGCCACTCACGGTCTATGCTTTAAAGATAAAATTTTATGCGCTACGATCAGAAGCCCCCTTCAGTTTGGTAAAAAGCCCCCATTCAAGAAAAAATCTACCCGTCAAATTCGTGAATAAGAACAAATGGATGAATGATTATTGTTATGAATGAGAAGACTATAGCAGTTTTGAAGCAAGCCTTTAAAGAGTTCTACTTTAAGAACGCAGAAAAGATCACTGCCCCTATCAGAATGAAGGAGAGAGAGTTCGGCTATATGTCCTTCGATAAGGTCATGGTCAGGCATCTATCGTTCCAGACCGAAGGCAATCTTCGAGCTTTCCTTATCAAGGAGATGCCCCACTCAGTCTACTACTCTTGCGCCTATTATTATGAACCGATTCTTGCCATGGATGAGAAGGGCTGGAAGGGGGCTGATCTGATCTTTGACATAGATGCCGATGACATACCTACGAGATGCAAGGAAGAGCACGATCGTTGGATATGTAAAGACTGCAATTTTATGGGTAAAGGAAAAAGACCCGATAAATGCCCTAAGTGTGAAGGCATGAGAATAGATGAAGAGTATTGGGTCTGCCAGTCTTGCCTAGAAGCCACAAAAGACGAGGCGATGAAGTTGATGGACTTCCTACTGAAAGATTTTGGCATCTCAATGGAGAACATCGAGGTTTATTTCTCAGGAGGTAGGGGATACCATGTGACTGTAGAGAAAAGTGCTCTGGAAGAGTTGGATCAGTTGGCAAGAAGTGAGATATCGGATTATGTTTCTGGCATCGGCCTGAGTTTAGAGAGCCTCGGCATCTCCAAAAGAGCATCATACGAAAAGATGCGTAGGATGCTTCCATTGACTAACGAATCTGGGTATAGAGGTCGGATAGCTAAGTTCTTTTCAGAGACGGAGTTCGAAGGTTATGATGGTAACGATGTGAGAGACAAGATCATTTACATTTATGAAAAGATGAAGCATAAGAATTTCGAGAATTTTGTTGGAGAGATCGTTGGGAAGCTGAGCGCCAAGATCGATGCAATGGTCACAACAGATATACATAGAATCTTCAGGCTTCCGAACACGCTACATGGCAGTACGGGCATGCTTAAAAGGAGGTGTGACGATCTGCTCTCCTTCGACCCCTTCGTCGATGCAGTTGCCTTAGGTGAAGAGCCTATACAGATATTCGTCGACCATTCTCCAAAGTTTACTTTAAAGGGGAAACTATTTGGACCTTATAAGTCAGAGAGGGTTAAATTGCCATTGATGGCTGCTGTCTACTTGATGGGGAAGGGGTTGGCTGAGGCGGACTGATATGGGCGAGGCTATTCTGGATAGGATTTATAGTTTGATAGAATCAGAGTCTAAGAGCGATAGAGTGGAGAAGATTCCCAAGAGTTTCTATAAAGATGTGGCTACTCATATGAATAAGATAATGAAGGAGATCAACCAGAGTGAGAAGAGCATCATGAGCAACTTGGCCTTCAAGGAAAGGGAACTTATTGGATGCCTGATCGATAGATTGATCGATTTGAGGATAAAAAAGGCACAAAGTTTAGATGATACAGAAGATCTGACTCCTGAAGAGAGGTACATAATCGAGCCTTTATCCCTATTTACCAAGAGATTGAAGAAAGTTAGCAGGGCTATAAAGAACGGTCAATCGTCCAGATTGGAAAAGATATCTGATATGATATCTTCTAGATTTACTATAGTCAAGTTTCTGCAACCTACCCCATCGATAATGGGCATCGACCTGAAGAAGTACGGTCCCTTTAAAGAGGAGGATATAGCTGTAATCCCTCTAGAAAATGCAAGGCCTTTGATAAAGCAGAACATAGTAAGCGAGGTATGGGTTGACGACTCGTAATTGAAGTGCCAATATTTTATGCTCCTAGTTATAACTGTAAGCTAATCAGAGATATCTTTCCAGTAAGGAGGAAATAGAATAGAACCCGATCTCCCCCTTTCTTCTTCTGCCTGTCTTTTTTGAAATTTACAAAGACCGTCTTCTCTGAACTTTCTTCATCTCCTCTTTCAGTGAAGGTACCATCTCGAGAAGTTTCTCAAGCGTAATGGTTTCATCTGTCAGAGGAATAGCGTACTCTTGTGCTGGTTCAACCACCACCATGGCTAGCGGAGAGACCCACGCCCCAAAGAAACCCTCTCCTTCCCTTTTTATAGTCGAGACCCTAATCACAGGGTAAAGTGTTCTATCGCCGATCTTAAGAGCTTCTCCGACCACCGTATCTGTCTCTGTCTTGACCTCTCTGAGTTTCATCTCTCTAAACAATGGTTTCACCTTCTCATCTTTCCGAACAACTGCCTCACAGGCTTCTTGAAGAAAGCCCTTATGAAGGCTGGAACAATCCGCAGGAGCCTAACCTTCAATTCGACCATCATGGATCCATCCAACCTTCTTTCTTGGAAGTCGGGCTTTACAGAAAGGTAAACCTTAGGAAAGATGTTGATTATAGATGCTAGAGACCACAGATAGCCGCTCACCACCGCCGTATCGGCTGGGCTATCCAAACCCATGACAACATCACAGGAGAATCTTTTTATGGAAATAGATTTCATGGCAGCGTTCAATATATTCATAAGATATGGGAAGGATTCTGCGAAGAGAGAAGTCATCTCTGGTATGCTTCCCCAGTAGAACTTTTCTTTCTCTTTCCTTCCTTCTTCTGAAGGTATCTTTCTCCGAATGAGCCTTATTCCCAGCCAACTCATACAAAAGCTTCCTTGAGTCAAAGAGCCTCTCTTGAACAGATTTAGAGATATGTGGAAGGGAACCAGCAAAAAACTCGATACGATCAACAAAAAAATAAGGAGGATGATAGCCAGGATGACATAGATCAACTACGACCTCCTCTTTGGCAATCTTTTTTACTTCTCTTCTTTCTCTTCCTTCTTGGCTTCCTTCTTTCCTCCGAACTTCTCCATCATTGTTGACGCTATTTCACCTATGGATTTGGCTATGGGGCTGGGTTTGGCTAGAGACAGTACGCTAACACCTTCTGGGCCTGGCACCCCTTTAAAGATGGCCACCATGGCTACAGGGTCAACGCCTGCACCTCCACCGCCTCCTCCACCCTTCCCTCCTTCGCCCCTTCCGCCCGTGCCTTCACCTGTCCCAGCACCGAAGCCCACACCCACCCTAGTAACAGGGATGAGTATCTTATCCTCTATCTCCATGGGCTCACCTATAACATTCTTGATGGACAATACCTTCAGAAGCTCTTCAGCAGTCGTCCTAATCTGATCTTCAGCACTCAATAGCATCTCCCCTTGACATTTAATCCTCTGCGTATATATGATTTATTACAAATTTTGTGGTAAATGCTACTTTATTGGTAATCCTTAAATATCCGAGGCCTTCAAAAAAATTGGAATTGGCTATGTTGCCAAAGATATATAGTCGATCTTCCACTATAAAAGATGCCATCTCAACCCTAAAACAAGGAAAGATCGTACTCATGCATGATTCAGATTATAGAGAGAACGAAACGGACATGGTGATCGCTGCTCAACATGCTACTCCCGACCATATCAAGACGATGCGCAGGGATGCAGGGGGACTCATATGCGTAGCTATGAGATTCGATACAGCAAGAAAGTTGGGTCTACCATACATGTCGGGCGTTCTTCAGATTGCCAGTGAAAAGTATCCCAATCTTCTAGAACTTATCAATTCTCAAGCATCTTATGGAAGGTCGGCGTTTTCCATATCTGTCAACCATAGAAGAACATTTACAGGGATTACAGATCTTGATAGAGCTCTCACCATCAAAAAGATAGCCAGACTTTGTAACCTTGCAATACAAGGTCTTGATGATGTCAAGTATCGTTTCGCTTCGAATTTTAGGGCACCGGGCCACGTGCAGCTTCTGATCGCTTCTGATGGTCTCATCTCTAAGAGGGTAGGACATACAGAGCTCTCTGTCTATCTTGCCCAGTTGGCAGGCCTCACCCCTGTAACAGTCATCTGCGAGATGCTCGATGATAGAACTCACAGATCTCTGCCACCTCAATCAGCCCAAGATTACGCCAAAATACATGGTATCCCTTTCATAGAAGGTTACGAAATAGCAAGCTATTATAGAGCTCAGATGAGGGGTAAAACTTGAGGAGTGCAAAGATAGGGGTTGCTGACACAACCTTTGCAAGGGTAGACATGGCCAAGTTTGCTATGGATGTCTTGAGGCAGTATGGGAATGTCAAGATTATAAGGTATACAGTGCCTGGCATGAAAGATCTGCCTGTGGCAGCAAAAAAGCTCTTTGAAGAGAAGAATTGTGATGCTGTGATGGCTTTTGGTATGCCCGGACCACATCCATTAGATAAGCAAAGTGCCCAGGTCGCTTCTACAGGTCTCATGATGGCTCAGCTCATGACGAACAAGCATGTAATAGAGGTATTCGTGCATGAAGATGAAGCAAAAGACAGTCGTGAGTTGTATGAAATAGCAAGAAATAGGGCTGAAAAGCATGCTCGTAATGTACTTAAACTCCTCTTCAAGCCAGAAGAGCTTATAAAAGATGCTGGCATGGGCAAGCGCCAAGGGTTGCCAGATGCCGGGCCGATAAGACTGTAGGAGGTGAATAAATGAATGGAGAAGATGCAAGTGGCTCTGGTCGTATCTGAGTTCAACTTCGATATTTCTTACCTTATGCTTGAGAGGGCCAAAGAGCATGCTACATTTTTAGGAGCCCAGATCACGTACATCTGCAAAGCACCCGGTTCCTTCGATATGCCCCTGTTGATCCAGTCTTTGCTCGAGAAGAAGGATGTGAGTGCTGTTGTGACCCTTGGGGCGATCGTAGAAGGTGAGACGAGGCATGATGAGATCATAGCGCAACATGTAACAAGAAAGATAACCGATCTATCGATCCAGTATAGAAAGCCAGTATCTCTTGGAGTTTCAGGGCCGGGCATGACGAGGATTCAAGGCATGGAGCGCATAGACGAGTATGCAAAGAGGGCTGTCGAAGCGGCAGTCAAGATGGTGAGGCGTATGAGGATGCTGGAAGAGATGGAAGTTACTCAATATCCAGCCATGGTGGATTGACCATGAATGACAAAGTGCAGATGACCCTGATTAGGATAGACAACTATGGCCCATGGACTCTTGAGCTTGGTAACGATAGAGAGTACAGATTACAGATACTTCAGTCTCAGCTTCATGCCCATCTACAGAGATCCTTTGCAGAGAGAGGGGGAGCAGTATTTTACAATCGCTTTGATGAAATGGTGGCTATCAGTAACGGTATTCCCTTGGAGGATCACATAGAAATCCAGGATGAGATATCAAAGAATTACCCCTTCACCATAAGCATGGGCATCGGGGTGGCTGAAACACCATACAATGCATTGGAGATGGCTACAAGAGCCTTACAGAGATGTAGTAAAAGCAGAGACGTAAAGAAGATAATGAGGGGTGGACTGAGTGGCCCCTACGAATATAGCGTACAGATGGTCCATGTAGATGTAGATGATATGACAGACAGATTCACCTATAAATTATCAGCTTACGATACAGCGTTGATGATCAATAGGTTAAATGTAAAGTTAAGTGAGCTCTTCCTGAACCATAAGGCTCTAACCTTCTTCTGTGGCGGAGACAACTTCATGGCAGTAGCGAACGGTGTCTCGGAGAGGGAAGTTGAGAAGATTCTTTCGATGGCAAGCAAGAATTTCGATCTCATGCTAAAAGCAGGTATCGGTGTAGCGAGAACTGGGCGAAAAGCCATGGAGCTTGCCACTAAAGGGTTGGACATGATCAGGGATCGTAAAGCGAAAGGCCCCGTTCACAAACTCTCTGATGTTTTGTTATGAGAGATTCTATAATCGAAGGAGTAACTGCAGTAGTAGGTCAGAACCTAGACGTAATGGAGAAGGCCTTCATAAGGATAGATGATGATGGTCATTTCACAGAAGTTAGGGAAGGAAATCCACAGCATCGATCGAGATGTGTCAGGTATAAAGGGAAAGATATGGTTGCAATCCCAGGTCTGATTGATGCCCATACACATCTAGGCGACTCTTTTGCAAAGGATGTAGGAATAGGCAGGTCTCTCAACGAGCTTTTCCGCCCCATGACCGGGTTAAAGCACAAGCTACTGGAATCAGTACCTGAAAGTCTGATCCTTAAATCGATGAGAGACTCAGCCTTGGATATGTTAAGGTGTGGCGTTACAACCTTTGCTGATTTTCGTGAAGGAGGGAAGAAAGGGGTGATGCTCTTAAAGAGCGCCCTTAAAGGAGTGAAGATCAGGACAATGATTCTTGGAAGACCGGATTACTATTTCAGCGAAGAAGAGGTTGTAAAGAACTCTCCCATGCCAGATGAAAAGGTTCGTGAAGTAGAAGAGGTCTTAAAGATATGTGATGGGGTAGGGCTAAGTGGTCCCAACGAATATACTGATCGGTCTATGAAGGAGATGTCAAGGTTGGTCAGGGGCAAGATATTCGCTATACATGCATGTGAAGACAGATACTCTATGAATTTTTCACTGAGAAATTTTCATCAGAGCGAGGTTGAGCGTGCTTTAAAGAATATCGATCTAAATTTTCTCGTCCATCTGACTCAAGCCAGAGACGAAGATATAGAGCTTGTCTCAAAGGCGAAGGTTCCAGTTGTATGCTGCCCAAGAGCCAACTCGATCTTGGGTTTAGGTTTCCCCCCAATAAGCTCGATGATCAGGGGTGGTATCACCGTTGCTCTGGGTACCGACAACGTTATGCTCAACTCTGCAGACCTATTCCGTGAGATGGACTACACATCAAGGATTTTAAGGGCCTTGGAGAAAGAGCCTTCAACGATATCGTCTAAGGAGATAATGAAGATGGTTACGATCAACGCTGCAAAGGCTTTGAAATTGGATAAAGAAATTGGATCGATAGAGGAGGGGAAGAGGGCTGATGTTGTATTTATAAACATGGGTACAAAAAACCTCAGGTCGGTAAAAGATCCTATCAACTCGATAGTTCATAGGGTCAGACCTGACGATATTCAAGCCGTGATGGTAGGAGGAAAGATAGTCTATGGGTCTCTACCAGAATGTGAATGATGATAGACCGTATGTTATCCTGAATGCAGCCATGACTCTGGATGGAAAGATTGCGACGAAGACAGGGGACTCTAAGATGTCGAGTAAAGAAGACCTTGTAAGAGTACATGGGCTTAGAGCATCTGTGGACGCCATAATGGTTGGCATAAATACAGTTCTTGTCGACGATCCATCTTTAACAGTTAGGTATTGTGAAGGGAAGAACCCCATGAGGGTGGTGGTAGATAGCAGAGCGAGGACACCTGTCGAATCGAGAATAATCTCCTCAAAGTCTCCTACCCTGATCGCAACCACCAGCAAAGCACCAGAAGATCGAGTGAAGAATCTTGAGAGGGCTGGAGCAAAGGTAATAGTATGTGGAGGGGGAGAAAAAGTTGATCTAAAGATATTGCTCAAGAAACTTAAAGAGATGGGTGTAAGGAAGGTAGTTGTAGAAGGTGGAGGCAACATCAACTGGAGTTTCGTCAGCCAGAACTTGTTCGATGAGTTACATGTCACTATATGCCCCTTTATCATTGGGGGAAGAGATTCGGTAACTCTGGTCGAAGGCGATGGGGTGGCAAGGATAGATGAAGGAGTTCGAGTGAAACTCTACGAAGTGAAACGGTTTGGGGATGAAGTAGTCTTAACTTATAGACCTTTAAGGTGAAGTTATTGAAGAATTACCTTCCCGATCTAACTTGGCAAGAAGTCGACGATCTCAGGAATAGAACCGATAAAGTCTTGATCCCAGTAGGGAGTCTTGAGCAACATGGCCCACATCTACCCCTCTCTACAGATACGATCATAGCCTTTGAAGTAGCCAAAAGGGTTGCCGAAAGATTGAATATCGCCTTGACCCCGCCAATAAACTTCGGCTTCTCTGTTGAGCATATGGGCTTCCCAGGAACCATATCTTTGGAGCCTTTGACCCTGACAGCCCTTTTGAGAGATATATGCTCGAGTTTGGCCCAGAATGGCTTCAAAAAGATCTTCATCATAAACGGTCATGGTGGCAATAAAGCTATTATAGAGAGTGCTATTCAGTCTATTAAAAGCGAATTGAACATCTCATTATACTCCTTTACATTGTTGAGCATGGTTGGGAAGGTCTTCGATAAGATAAGGGAGTCGCCAAAGGGGGATGTAGGACATGCCGATGAGGTTGAGACTTCTTTGATGCTCACCATCTGCCCCGAAAAGGTAAGGACAGATAGATGTGTAGACGAATCTCCCAAGTTTCGCCCCCATCTCACATTAGAGGCAGTAGAGGAAGGGTTCTCATTTGCATGGAGGATGAAGGAGGTAAGCGATTCTGGGGTAATCGGCGCACCCACTAAAGCCTCTGCAGAGAAGGGAAAGTTGCTTTTGGAAGACCTTGTCGAAAGGATTGCCGTAATCGTGGAAGACCTTTAAAAATTAATTAATCAATTAATCTCAGGATACTTATGATCATGAACACCATCACGCCAGAAGAGATGGCAATAGCTGATGAGAATTCAGAGTATCTGGGAGTGCCAAGAATTCTCTTAATGGAAAATGCGGGGAAAGGCATCGCAGAGATCGTAAAGGAGAAGCTGAAGAAGACCTCAGGCAAAAAAGTTGTAATCGTGGCTGGGACTGGGAATAACGGGGGAGACGGTCTCGTATGTGCAAGGCATCTATCTGATAAAGCGAAGGTAACTGTCATCCTTTTAGGAAGAGTTGAGGACATAAAAACCGATGAGGCTTCAGCGAATTGGAAAGTAATAGAGAAGATGAAGATCGGCCTTCAGTATGCTCTGGCACCTGATGCCGATTCATTGATGAACTTGAAAAGTGAAATAGAGGAAGCGGACATAATAGTCGACGCTATATTTGGAACAGGGATCAGGGGAAAGATAAGAGAGCCTTTCTCATCGGCCATAGATATTATCAATTCATCGAAGGGCTTTAAGGTTGCTGTCGATGTGCCTTCTGGTCTAGACCCCTTAACTGGCGATGTTCACGATAAATGTGTGATCGCAGACATCACTGTAACTCTGCATAAAATGAAGGTCGGATTGGCAGATAAAAGTAGTATAACTGGAGACGTAATCGTATCTCCTATAGGGATGCCACAAGAGGCTGAGATCGTAGCTGGACCCGGAGATGTACGTTATTCTATAAAGCCAAGGAATAAATTTTCAAAGAAAGGAGATTTTGGTCGTTTATTGATAGTAGGGGGGAGCAAAGAGTACTCTGGGGCACCAACTTTGGCAGCCCTTGCAGCCCTCCGTACAGGCGCTGATATAGCAATCATAGCTGCACCAAGGAGCGTGGCTGATGTAATCCGATCCTTCTCCCCAAACCTTATAGTTAGAAGGTTAGGAGGCGATTACCTCACATCGGACGATCTACCAGAGTTGAAGAATTTGGCAGAGCGTTGCTCGAGTATAATAGCAGGTCCAGGTCTTGGATTGGAAGGAGAGACGAAAGACGCTATTTTGAGCTTTATGAAAACAGTGGGAAAGGATAAGCCTATGCTGATCGATGCCGATGCCCTAAAAGCTCTATCAAAGGACCCTAAATGCTTACAAGGTTATCCAGCAGTGCTCACCCCTCATGCAGGAGAGTTCGAGATCGTTACACACAGCACAATAGCACCCCCAGATAGGTTAGAGGAGAGGATAACACATGTCAAGAAAGAGGCAAAGAGATTGGGCGTAACCATACTCTTGAAGGGTCACGAGGATATAATATCTGATAGCAATCATTTCAAGATAAATCTTACTGGAAACCCGGGGATGACTACTGGTGGGACGGGAGATGTACTGTCAGGCATAGTAGCTACATTATTGGCCTGGGGTGTAAAGCCCTTTAGAGCTGCCTGTGCCGGTGCCTTCATATCTGGATCTGCTGGAGACCTCGCTGTAAGGGATAGGGGATACCATATAATGGCAACAGATGTTATAGAGAAGATTCATGAGGTGTTGAAGAAGTTCGATGCCCCACCGATAAGATGAGCTTTTAAGAAAGAGCTTTAAACAGCTGTTATAGATCGGTTTTGGTTAAAATGGCTTTTGAGAGGAGAAGAACACTAAGTTGGACTGAGATTCGTCATCTTTTAATAGCATGGCTCGTGCTTGGGGTAGCCTTCTCTATACAGGGACTATACAGGAACTCGCCTCTAAACTCATTCATAAGCTCTCTCATAATCTCTCTATTGACGTTGGGTGCGGGGTTCATAGGCCATGAGTTGGCCCATAAATTTGCAGCTCAAAGATACGGATACTTGGCAGAGTTCAGAATCTGGCCTTTAGGGTTGGTCCTTGCCTTATTCTTCGCTTTGGTCTCAGGAGGACAGATAATCTTCGCCGCTCCTGGGGCTGTATACATCGTGCCAATTTCCTTCGGTCTAGGTCTCGGCATCAGCAGGAGAGAAAATGGTATAATCTCTCTAGCAGGCCCTCTCACGAACGTGCTCTTCGCCCTATTCTTCTTCTCTTTGATAGGCTATGGTGGACTGGTATCAAGTATAGGATATTTAGGGTATCTGATCAATCTCTGGCTTGCAGCGTTTAATATGATCCCCTTCCCACCTCTGGATGGATCTAAAGTATTTGCATGGAACAAAGGAATCTGGGCGATGATGGCGATACCTATATGGATAATAATCTTCTTACCATTATGACTATGAATCTATTAACCAATGGGATGTAATCAAAAGGTAAGAAACTCTGGATAAGGGAGGTTATCTATGATAGGTCTGAATTCAACTCCATATTCTACTTTTCCTTAAGGGTTATTATCACAATGAAGTCCTTACGGTAAGTAAACTCTTCGTCTCCCACCCTATTGGAGCAAGGGGATAAGCTTCTACACCCTTTTTATGAATGAGCAGTCAAGATTTTAGGTAGGGTAGCTGATGGGAAAATGTTCTTCATCCGTCCGTTAGTTTCTCCGTCTATAGCAACTATTGCACAAAGCAGATAAAACCCTAATCAATCACCTTATCAAAAGTTTCTTAAGTGAAGAGGGGATTAAGCTCTTACAAGAAGTAGTTGCAAGAGGAGCTTAGTCTTGTAAGATCGATGGATGAGCTCGATTTCGATAAAGTCAGAGATTTATCCTAAAGCAGACAAGAAGAGCAATACCGGGGTTTTCTAATAGTTAACCAAACTAAACCAATTCGTTAAGGGTTATTATCTTAACCATATAAAATTCACAATCTCAACATATTTTGAGACGAATAATATGACCAGATTCATCGATAATTGGGATAAGGTTGAGTCTAAGAGTCTAAAGGATAAGTTGGGAGGCATCGTTAGACCAAATAAACCTCTAAAGCCCATGATTGAGCAGGCAATTAGACAGATTCGGGTGCAGATAGCCAAACTAGACTTGGCTTGTACTAGGATTAGGGAGAGAGGCCTTAAAATCTTCAATAATGTAGTTTTATCCATTCAGAGGCGTGATATGCAACATGCATCTATGTTCGCAAATGAGCTGAGCGAGGTTAGGAGGATGAACAAGATGATTACACAATCCAAACTCGCTTTAGAGCAGATAGTGTTAAGGCTAGATACCGTGAAGGATTTAGGTGATATAACCAGCACAATAGGCCCGACCATTCCAGTGATAAGAAGTATCAAGTCAGGATTAGC
Source organism: archaeon (assembly GCA_024256285.1). Lineage (GTDB taxonomy): Archaea > Thermoproteota > Nitrososphaeria > Nitrososphaerales > JACAEJ01 > HK02M2. Next base: position 44,615 of record JACGUG010000002.1, on the reverse strand, counting down.
AGGCGTAGTTCCTGAGGCCGAGAATGGAATGAGAGAGATAAGCCACCTCCTCAATGACGTTATCGTGAATGCCAGCCAAACTGGTGAAGAGCTGATAAGCTTTGAGATCTTAAATGAAGATGCGGAGAAGATTCTCGCCGAGGCTTCAGCAATAGCTGAGGAACAGATGAAAGAGATCTTCCCAGAGATTCCTCAACTGCTTTCTCAAAAGGTGGAAGAGAGGGTAACAGAAACAACATAACATAACATAATAACTGGAAGGCTCAAAGGACAGTGTAGATGTGAGATCAAAGGCTAGGAATGGTTAATTAAAATCACATACTCCTAAAGCCTCTCTTTAGCCCTAGGCTTTCAAAGGTATACGTTTCCTCTTATGAGATGTGACTTCAGTCCTCTTATCGAAGGCTCTATTGTTTGGTATCATTCTAGGATAATGAGCCGCCCATACCTTCCCACGTTCAACCTTACTTCTCCCCTAAAACTATTCGTGTAACCGTTCTCTATCTTTACCTTAGAACCTACTTGAACCCTGTCTATATCATCGTTCCAAAGGGACAACGTTATCGGGCCAGAAGCATCTTGTAAGGTACAGTCGGCTACCCTTGCCTGTTGCCCAGTCCTTAAAGTGACAGTCCTGGGTTCAGGAATATCTGAAATTATACCCTCGATGTCGATTCTCCTCATCCCGTCTCTCAATTCACTTATCTTCATCGCCACTCTCACCACTCTTACAAATAGCTGATATATAACTTTGAGCCTAAAATGAGAATCTAATTAATCTAAAAGAACTAGACCAGTTAAGGTTATCTTATCACGGGGCTCAAAAGTGGCTTCTAAACCTGCGTTTTTTATAGTGGCATAAACGTCTATCCCAACTGCTTCCATACTGGGCCTAGCCTCAAAAGGATGCCTGCAAGGCATATCTGGATTACATCTATCACACAACCTACATGAAGCTGCTAATAGACCTGTAGCAAAATAGTATCCCCGGTTAAAAGCCTCTCTTTCAATGATCGAAACTATCTTCTGTAAATCCTTCCAAGCTACATCGATAGAGTTCTCTAACCTGCGCCCCATCTCCCTAAATAGATCGGGTAGCGTTACATCCTTATTCACCCTCGTTGCCAACTCATCTGGGTAAGGAAACTCGAACTGGACTATTACTGCATATCTATATTTTTGGAGGTATCTTGAAAATTCTTGTGGCGATGGGGTAAAGGGAGGACACATCAAGCATTGTCCATACCACATACATGGAGGGTACCTACATTTTAGCAGAACTCTCTCATCAACAATTATCTGTTCAGCTTTGATGGGTTTCGCCTTACTTGCCCCACTTTTGATGGCTATCTCGCTTAACTCTTTTGCATCTGCCTCCAGCTTAGATGTAGACATGTACCACTCCTCTTATTCTTACGTTATAAAGTTACTAAAAAAGATACTTACAGTTTATTTAAGAAATTTATTTTGAAAGTTGAATTATACTTAAATCCATCTTCCTTTAACCATTGGTGCATGGATCTATTTGGTTTGATCATACTCATTTCTTTTAGTTTTGCCCTGGCCTTCTCCCTTACTTATCTCCTGACACTTACTTTAGTTAAAACTCTGCCAAAAAAGGGATCGGTAGTCGAAGATTACCATAAACAAGGTAAGCCCAAAGTAGCTTGGCCAGGAGGGCCTGCCATACTATTCTCTTTAGTAGTCGTTGAATCGATCTTATACTTCATTTATGGAGACCTGAGAATTCTATCTATAGCTTTGGTGACCGTCATAGCAGGGTCTGTGGGTCTTATCGACGATCGGATGAAATTCAATAGAGGGATAATAAAGCCTGGGTTGCTCATCCTAGCGAGCTTACCCATCCTTCTCTTAAGAACCTATGATTTTCATCCTATCTTTCCCATATTCGGTAGCGTTAGGCTTTCCATAGTCTATCCCATACTGGTGCTATTAGCTGTACCTATAGTCTCGAATGCAACGAACATGATGGATGTGTTAAATGGTGCCTTGAGCAGCTTTATGGTAATAACTACCATACCCTTGATCTTTGCTTTGGCATTGAGACCAGATCATACTATTATGGTAGCAACCATACCACTGATCGCATCATCTTTAGCATTCTACATATTTCACAGGTATCCTTCGAAGATATTTCCAGGAGACTCTGGCAGTCTGGCTTTGGGTGCCATGTTTTGCGCCATAGCGATAGTTGGTAGGGTGGAGATCGTCGCTGTAATGGCCATCCTCCCTGCTATACTGAACTCTTTCTTCATCTTATCGAGCATAAAGGGGTTTATAGAGCACAGAAATATAAAGACCAGACCAACGATCCTACTTCCAGATAGTCGTCTTGCTGCATCTAAAAACCCCTCAGCACCTGCAACTTTGGTGAGGATGATACTTATCGACGGCCCTCTATCTGAGCGAGAAGTTGTGTCAGATATCTTCAAGCTCTCTGCCTTTTCAGCTTTTCTTGCTGTAATAACGGCACTGGCAACATGGTGTGTCTAATTTGAGGTCGAGACTTCTTCCTTTGATGGGGATCATAGGTGTGGCTTGGTTACTCGTCTTTTTAGGATCTTATATAATATTTCATCTGATCGTGCCCATCGACCTCTTCCCTGGAAGAACGGATTATATCTTCACCTTCTTCAATTCTTTGCTTAAAGTGACATTGTCCACAGTTCTATCTGTTATGTGGATCCTTATCATGATCAAGTTGAGGGATATCTACATCAAAAGGAAACTATCAGATTAATCGACGATCATACCCTTCTCCCAATCTTCTCTCTTCTTTTCATACTCAGTACGTGAATATGCTGGCTTGGCTGGGATGCCCATGACCACTGTATCTGGAGGCACATCATCGGTTACCAGAGCTCCCATAGCTATCACGCCTTTCTTTCCTATCCTTATGCCTGACCTTATGGTAGAGCCGGCTCCTATTATGGCACCATCCTCTACGGTTATTCCAGCAAGTCTCTTGCTTGGGGGGTATGGATCGTTTGTGAAGATGGCTCCAGGCCCGATGAATACGCCGTTGCCTATGACGGTCAAAGGTGGTATGTACACATTACCTTCTATCCTACAATCATTGCCTATCTTGACCTTGTAATCTATATGTGAAAGAGAGCCTATCTTTACATTATCCCCTATCTTTGTACTGTCCCCTATATACGTGAAGTGCCAGAGCTTTACGTTCCTTCCAAGCTTGACATCCTTCCCAACATGATTTACGATCTTATCTTCAGGAGGTTTTTTCATCAATTGTAATTTTTCTTCAATATATTTTAACTTAATCAAATTAAGATGTAGTAATGGTATTAGAGATCGAGGTAAATGGGCGACCCCGTCTCATGTGAGAGCGTGGATGCTTCAGCTATCTTCGTCACATTGATGCCATCTATCCCTGTGATAATAGGTCTTCTCCTCTCTTTTATGCACTTTATGAATTCTCTCAGCTCGATAAGAAGGGGCTCTTCCCACTTCCTCCTTGGAATCATGGTACCTTCGTCGCTATCTATCTTCAGCTCTTGAGTTATGAAATCTATCGTGACTATCCCTCTTATGCAGACAACCTCCAACTCTCTGATCTTCTTTGGCGTCAACCAATTGGCAACTATGAACGCTGTCTTCTCTCCATGAAAGCCCAGAGTTATGGCGGCAAAGTCGGGCCCCTCATGCTTATTCAAGACCTTACCGGCCCTTGCGAATGTTACCTTTGGCTCCTCATCAAAGATCCATCTAGCAGTATCTATGTCGTGAACCGCAGTATCCATTATAATACCCACATCCTTGACCTTTCCTGTCCATACATTCTCTCTATGAAATTCTAGGAGCAAGGGCTCTCCAAGCTTCCCACTCTTCAACAAGTTCTTCAATTCCATAATCGCCGGATTAAAGCGCTCTATGAAGCCAACGGTCATTATCACGCCCTTATCCTCAGCTAACTTGACCAGTCTCTCTCCCTCTACAGAGGTATAAGTGAGGGGTTTTTCTACGAATGTATCCAGACCAGCTTTTATCGTCTTCTCTGCGATTTCATAATGAGTAGCTGTGGGCGTGCATATCGTAACTGCATCCAACTTTTCATTTTTCAGCATTTCATCGATATTCTTGTATCCTCTGATCTGATACCTCTTTTCAAAAATCTTTACCTTGTCCTCATCTATATCACAAAAGGATGAGAGAACACCCAGATCGTTCAATATTCTTAGATGATTCTTCCCCCAGCCTCCAACACCTATGACTCCTATGTTATTAGACATCTCCTTCAGACCGATTTCTACCCAGTAGTAAATTAGCTTTTTTATGTGAATAAGTTAAGACTGTGTTATGAATATTAAAAACCGATCTAAAAATCAAATTGGTCGATATCAAGAATAGGTTTAGTTGGGGTTTTTTTGGATACATGCCTCAATGTTGTATATTCTCAGGCTCTTTGATTATCGGCCTAATAATGCCTATCTGAAATGCCCATCTTCTTTACGATAGCTATATTCGCCATTACCCCTCTATGTTCATGTTAAAGGCAAGATGAGTGTGGTGATGCCAGCATAACTTATTTATGTGTAGTGATCTATGTTGTAACAGCGGTTAAAGAGTGGTTGGCATGAGCAGAGAAGAAGTTCCTCCATGGTTAAGGGAACAGCTGGCAAGGTTCGAGCAGTCACAGCGAAATCTTCAAGCAATATTGGCTCAGAAGCAACAGATTGAATTAGAGATCAGTGAAATAGAAAGGGCGACAGCTGAGTTGAAAAAGATAGGGCCCGACGATACTGTCTACAAACACGTTGGATCGATCTTGATAAAGGTGAAGAGGGACGATATGCTCAAAGATCTTGAGGAGAAAAGAGAAATAGATAACACCCGGTCTGCGATACTAGCAAAGCAAGAGACAAGATTAAGGGAGAGTATAAAGGAGTTGCAAGCTAAGATCAATGAAGCCTTGCGTTCTAAATCTCCATCATCGACATGAAATTAACATCAAGAAGGCTCAAGAAGTTCCCTTTAATAGAACCCAAGAGGTTAAAAGATGCTGTTGTTATCTGCCATAGAAATGCAGATGTAGATGCCTACTGTTCAGCCTATGCCGTTGTTCACCTTATAAAGCAGATAAATCCTGAAGCCCATGTAGATGTAGCTTCACCTAAAGGTCTCGATACCCTTGCCAGAAGGGTTCAGAAGGAGTTTAACGTAGAAGTTACCGCCTCATTAGATATCTCAAAAGCAGACTTGGTGGTTGTCGTCGATACAGGAGACCTATCACTTCTGGAAAGTTGGGGCGACCAGCTCAGATCGACAAAATCAACGAGGATCTTCATCGATCATCATCCATTAACCGAATCAACGAAATCTGTAGCAGACCTCCTCTTAATAGATGAAGATGCTTCCTCCTCCAGCGAGATAATTTACAGACTCTTCAAGGCTAAAAAAGCTGAATTGGGGCAGGATACGGCGCAAGCCCTCCTCTTGGGCATACTGTACGATTCGAGGCACTTGACCATAGCTGATTGCAGGACCATAAAGATTGTAATGGAATTATGTAGGAAGGGTGCTTCTTTGGTTTCGTCAAGGGAGTTGCTTGAGATGCCCCTTAGAAAGTCTGAGATCATAGCCCGCATGAAAGCCGCCCAAAGACTCAGAACGTATAGGGCAAAGGATTTGATGATAGCTGTAACGAATGTCCGCTCTTTTCAAGCTTCTGTAGCCAACACCCTTCTGGGTTTGGGTGCAGATATGGCTTTCGCTGTGGGGGGGTATGGAAAGGGGGTGAGAGGTAGCCTTCGATCTACCCAATCCTTCTACTTAAAGACAGGGGTACATTTAGGGAAAGATGTAGCTCAGAAAGCTGCCTCTATGCTCAAGGGCAAAGGAGGGGGGCACCCTACTGCTGCATCACTCTCCTCCCAATGTACCATAGATGAGGCTATAACATCTGTCCTGTCTGCTCTATCTGAGAAACTTCAGATCAAGATAAAGAAGCTATCATAATTTTTGTGATGGTTGAGCCACCTTTTGTTTATTGGAGTATCACTTGTAACTTTATATTTAAAAATCTTTAGAGTACAAAATTAGGAGGGTCGTTTATAAGAGGACGGTGTAAAACTAAATTTAGCAAAAGCTTTTTTTATGGAAAAAATTGACATTTAACTTAAGTGGTGCCTTTGGTGTTCGCTCTTAATCTGAATGTGAAAAGCAATGCTTTAGGCCTTGTGGACCTAATAGGCAAGAACCTTTCTGAAGTATCTGAAGATCAGGTAGAGAGATGCACAGAACTCATCCTCTCACATCGTGATAAGAAGATCTTTATCATGGGTGCGGGGAGGAGTGGGTTGGTAGGCCGAGCTTTTGCTGTAAGACTGTTACACTTGGGGTATCGAGTCCATGTCGTAGGAGAGACCATCATACCTTCAGTGAGTAAAGATGACCTTTTCATAGCGATTTCAGGCTCAGGCTCCACGATGCTCGTAATGACTGCTGTAGAGGCTGCAAAGCATGTAGGTGCCACGATAATAGGGATAACGTCTTATCCAGATTCGCCTTTGGGGAAGATCGCCGACTTTGTTCTTCAAGTAAAGGGCAGGATGATGCCGGCTAAAGAAGTGGACAAGAGAGATTACTTTGCAAGGCAGATTTTAGGTCTTCATGAGCCTTTGGCTCCTCTAGGCACCCTCTTTGAGGATACATGTATGATTCTGTTGGATGCAATAATCTCATATATGATGAAGAAGCTAAAGCTTAGCGAAGAAGACCTAGGAAAACGCCATGCCAATATAGAATGAAGAATCGATAGAAACGATCGAAAAGGTTTAAGTAGAATAGATTAAAAGTCAGATATGCTTTATTAAAGCACTCAAACCCACACAGATGTGATGAACTTTGCCTAGGTACAAGACAACTACTGAGGCCCTGAAGATAATCGAGAATAAAGATCAGATCAAGAATATAGGTATCATTGCCCATGTCGATCATGGCAAAACTACGATGAGTGATAGCCTTCTCGCTGCTTGTGGTATGTTGAGCCCTTCAGTGGCAGGGCAAGCTCTCGCATTAGATTACATGGATCTTGAACAGAAAAGGCAGATGACCATCAAGGCTGCCAACATCACTCTATATTACGAATATGAAGGTAAGCCTTTCGTCATAAACTTGATCGATACCCCTGGACACATAGACTTCACAGGAAAAGTGACAAGAAGTCTTAGGGCGATAGATGGTTGTGTCGTCGTAATAGATGCAGTAGAGGGAGTGATGACTCAGACTGAAACTGTCACTCGACAGGCATTAGAAGAAAGAGTCCGCCCTGTTCTATACATCAACAAGATAGATCGGTTGATCAAGGAGCTTCGCTTAACTCCAGAGAAGATGCAGCAGTGGCTTGCAAATATAGTGAACGATTTCAACCAGTTGATCGATATATACGCTGAGCCCCAATTCAAGAAGGATTGGAAGGTCAGCATACCTGGCAACTCAGTAGCTTTCGGTTCTGCCAAGGACCGCTGGGGCTTCAACTTTGAAATCGCTCAAAAAAAGGGTGTAAAGTTCAGCGATATAGTAAAAGCTTACAATAAGAATGCTGAGGCTGAACTGGCAAAAGAGCTTCCTCTTCATGAAGCAGTCCTGTTGATGGTTATAAAGTATCACCCCCCACCTCACGTTGCGCAAAAGTACCGTATCCCAAGGATCTGGAAGGGAGACCTAGATTCAGAAGTAGGAAAAGCCCTTTTCAACTGTGATGATAATGGGCCGATAGTGATGATGGTCACGAACGTTGTGGTCGATCCACAAGCAGGCGTAGTAGCTGTAGGTAGGCTCTTCTCAGGCACAGTCAATGATGGGGATAACGTCTACCTGTTGAATGCTAAAAGAGAGGGGAGGGTACAGTCGGTCAATATGTTCATGGGACCTTTTCGAGAAATAGTTGAAAGCTTACCTGCAGGCAACATACCAGCTCTACTAGGGTTGGAGCATGCAAGGTCTGGGGAGACAGTCTCTTCTATGAAAGGCATAGTCCCCTTCGAGCAGATAAAGTATGTCTCAGAGCCTGTTGTTACTATAGCTATAGAGTCTAAGCACCCCCGAGACCTACCAAAATTGGTGGATTCTCTCAGGAAGCTCAGCATAGAAGATCCAAATCTCATCATGAAGATCAACGAAGAGACAGGGGAGATGCTCATGTCTGGTATGGGTGTACTACATTTAGAGATAGCGACCACTATGCTCGAGCAGCAAGGTTTAGAGATAATAACATCAAAGCCCCTCATCAACTACAGAGAGACTATTAGAGGCAAAGCTGGACCTATAATGGCGAAATCACCGAATAGGCATAACCGCATCTTCATGAGAGTCGAGCCATTACAAGATGATATCGTACAATTGATAAGAGATGGAACGATTCGTGAAGCTCTTGAAAGAAAGGCCATCGCCAAGATATTGAGGGATGAAGGATGGAGTGCAGATGAGGCAAAGAATGTAATTACAATAGACGATAGGGGCAACATCCTCATAGATGCAACAAAAGGTGTCCAGTACATGCAAGAGTCCGTAGATATGATCAGGTCTGGATTCATGGATGTTATGGAGAATGGACCTTTGGCGTACGAGTATTGTAGAGGCATAAAAGCCATACTACACCATGCAGATTTCCATAGCGATACTGCCCACCGCACATACGCCCAATTGATGCCAGCTTCAAGACGATCCCTGCTTGGCGCTTTACTACTAGCAGACCCTGTACTTCTTGAGCCTATATTGGGCATCGAAGCCAAGGTACCAACAGAGCTTGTAGGGCAGGTGGTGAGCGTGATCTCATCGAAAAGGGGTAGAGTCTTGACTATAAATCAAAAGGAGTTCACAACGCTGATCGTAGGAGAGATACCAGCCTCAGAGACCTTCGATCTGAGCGATGTTATGAGGAGCGCAACTGCGGGCAAGGCTTTATGGTCTACTAACTTTAAGATGTGGAGCTCTGTGCCATCTAACATGCTCATGCCTCTGATAACAGAGGTAAGGAAGAGGAAAGGTTTAAAGCCTGAGCCACCAAAGCCCGATGAATTTATAGACAAAGAGTAAGTCGATTTAAGATCCCTGCCATCTAAGGAGATGAAGGATCTAAACTTTCACTCTTGAGACTCGTCTCTCATCCCCCCAAGTATCTCTATACCTCATATCACTTAGATCGTACCACCTCTCATAGGCATCGGCAACTGCAAAGAAGAGATCGTCTCTGATATTCACAGACGATTTCATCTACATGAGGCATTATCAGCCGTATAGCACTTATGGATGCCGTAGGAACAGCGACTACGATCTTACTTATCGATCGATTTATTATTACTACGTTTTCGTTACAATAAAATATAATATTGTTAAATATTTTAAAATTTTGGATTATTTTTCAAGAATGCTTGATAATATTGTTTTTATTTATAATATTTATATAAAAAGTTTAAAAAATTGAACTAATAATGTATATTTCCGGAAGAAAAATGGAAGCAATAGTGAATAGAAAGGTACTGTCGATCTTCGCTGCTGCAATGTTTCTAATGTCAATGGTTGTATTCGCAGTACCTGTGATGGCTAAATCTACTCATCCAACCTTTGGCAGTTTCGTAAATGCTGGTGATGTTCCAAGTGGATCCGTACTGATCTTAAACATTAATCATAAAGTCACAAACGACGAAGACTCAGGAAATGTGGGTTATTGGGCCTTGGATAATTACAACAAGCACGTTCAAGTCTGGCAGGCGCCCGACGGAACCTTCTATGTGGTCGCCCGATATACTGGAAAATGGTACACGTTTGCTGGAGCATTAAGCCCTGGAGCTGGGGTCGCTCAATCTAAAGACGCACAGGGAACATTTGAGGGTGGCTATATAGCAACGTTCACAGCTACAGGATACACATCAGCATTCGGAAATATTGGCACATACGATTACGGTGGGACCAAAGCAGACATTCTTCTCGGGACTTATGGAGCAGGCCAGACGGGTCCAACTACACTATTCAATTTCCTTTCCACATACTTCACTGGAGCAAGTCCTTTGACATTAATCAGCTGGGGTTGGACATACCATTACAAGAGTCAAACATGGAACAACTTTGACTATGGCACAACGGGTGACATAGTGGTCTAAGAGCAAATTTCCTACTCTTCCCGGGAAGAGTAGGAATCCCCTATTCTAAATGATTAGATTCTAACGAGAATATTGGTTCATGTAGTATGAGAACCTTCTTTAAATAAAAAGGTGTAGAGACCTTAGCTTAGACCTGGCCTCAATAGTCTGGGAGACTAAACGTTCAATTGTTGATGGTTAACAATTATATGCATAGGAGAGCTTAAGGCTTCACTTTCCTTTTACCATTATGTGAAGATACTTAAAAAGAGGTTATACCTAAAATTCTGTGAAATATGTCAAAACTCATCGATGAACCGGCTTTCAGAAACAGAAAGTACGTATTCGAGGATAGAATGGTCGCAGGTCATCTGATAGCCAAGAAGCTTAAAGGTCTAGTAGGAAAGGATGCCATCGTTCTGGCGATACCAGCCGGTGGGGTACCGGTAGGCCACGTGGTTTCTAAAGAGCTGAACCTACCCTTCGATGTAATCGTTGTAAGGAAGATCCACATACCATGGAACCCTGAAGCTGGATTTGGTGCTGTCACTTGGGATGGTTCTGTAATATTTAATGAACCCCTGCTTGTGAATCTCGGTTTATCCGAAGAAGTGGTAAAAAGGTGTGTCGATGAGGAGAAGAAGGAGATCAAGAAGAGACTGATAGTTTTTAGAGAGGAGAAACCCTTCCCAGACCTTAGAAACAAGGATGTTTTGCTGATCGATGATGGTTTGGCATCCGGCTATAGCATGCTGGCTACGGCCATATCGGTGAAGAAAAAGGGGCCAAAGAAGATAATAATTGCCACTCCAACAGCTTCGGCAGACGCCATCAAATTGGTGGAACCTTACTCTGACATGATCGTCTGCTTAAACGTAAGGGAAGGATTCCCCTATGCTGTAGCTGATGCATATCGATCATGGTACGACCTATCCGAAGAGGAAGTCAAGGATTATCTAAACTTATAACGCTTTTGGGGAGGATTTCTCGATATAAAATAGGGTGTAGGAGCTTATCCCCTGCTCCAGTAGGGTGGAAGACTAGACGTTCAATTTTGAAGGTATAGCCAGAGGCAAGACCATCATCTACAAGTATGACAGTCTTTTCTTTAGATCTGGAAAGGACTTCTCTCGCCTGAACTTCTTCATTCTCCTTCTTATCTCTTCGATGACCTTTGAAGAACATTCATCGATCTCTTCCTTTGTCAGACCAAGCTGTCTCAACAGAGGCTCATTAAGGGCTTTTATGCCATCGAAGGTTATCGCTCCAAAACCTGCTTCAGGCTCCATGGGGATAGGGATCTTTCTGACAATTATAAGGTCAAAGGGTTTGTCGAGTTCTCTGGCGACGATGAATCCCACTGGAACCCCGCCAGAGGGTTAGCCAGGACAAAAGCATCTTCGGTCTTATACCTTCTAAGCTTTTCCGCCAGAAGTTCGCCTGCATGGATCCTGTCTTTAAACACATACCTCCTATATCTTAGAGATGGATCTTCTACGATCTTTGAATTCATCTCCCCACATCAATCCTGTCTATAAGTTGTAAAACATCGTAATGCATTATAAATACCCCTTCCTTATCATCATTGATGGCTAGAATAGAGACCTTGATGTGGGTGGAGAAGTATAGACCTGTAGAGCTGAAGGATTTGGTGAATCAAAAGACTATAGTAGAGAGACTACTGTCCATGCTGAACTCTCCAAGCGAGATGCCACATCTGCTCTTCGCCGGTCCACCTGGCACTGGCAAGACAACCGCTGCTCTCTGCATAGCAAGAAAGATACTGGGAGGCTCTTGGAGGGATTACACACTAGAACTTAATGCTTCAGATGAGAGGGGCATAAATATAGTTAGAGATAGAGTGAAGACCTTTTCGAGATATGTTGGCATAGGTGGCGAAGTCCCCCTTAGGATAATAATACTAGATGAAGCCGATGAGATGACCAACGATGCACAGACGGCCTTGAGGAGGATAATGGAGGAAAGCTCAAGGATATGTAGGTTCATACTGGTCTGTAACTACTCTTCAGGGATAATAGAGCCCATTCAGAGCAGATGCGCTGTCTTCAGGTTCCTTCGCTTGGATGAGGAAGATGTTGTAGATCATTTGAGGTATATCTGCAAAGAGGAAGAAGTTGATTTCGAAGATAAGGCTCTGAGCCTGATTTACGAGATAAGTAGAGGAGATCTGAGGCTAGCCATAAACACACTTCAATCATCGGCATCTTTTGGTAAAGTGAACGTTGAGAATGTCAAGAAGACCGCTGGAATATCAGGGAAATCTGAGGTAGGAAATCTGGTCGATCTAGCTTTAAGGGGGGAGTTCAAGCAAGCGAGAGAGAAGCTCTTGGAGTTGATGAGGGTTTATGGCATGTCTGAGCGGGATGTAATAAAGTATGCGAATGAAGAGATATTCAAGCTCGACTTGCCGAATCTAGATGAAGTCTCAGAAGCCTTGGCAAAGTACGATTATAGGCTGATAGTAGGTGCCCATCCAGACATTCAACTCACGGCTATGATAGCCGAGCTTGGCAGGATAGGCAAAGAATCTGGTTTCACAGCAACCAAGAAGAAAGAGACTAAGCGATAGATAAATTCGAAACATTTTAAATAACACGAATTGCAATTTCATTCAAAGGAAAGGCTCTTTAAATGAAAAAAGGTAGTTGAATCTAAGATGAAGTTTCGGTTGCCTCGGGGTATGCGTGACCTAGAGCCAGAGGATTTCGAGGTAGTGGAGAAGATAAGAAGCACCTTCTTAGAGGTATCGAAGCTCTTCGGTTTTAAGCTCATGGAGCCGTCGCCAATAGAACTCTTGAGCACATTAGAGGCGAAGAGCGGGTCTGCAATATCAGAGGAGATATACTGTTTTAAAGATAAGGGGGGCAGAGATCTGGGGCTGAGGTTCGATCTAACAGTAGGGATGACAAGGTTCGTTGCTTCCCGCCGTGATCTTCAACTTCCCATAAAATTGTGCTCCTTCTCTAGTATGTGGAGGTACGACGAACCTCAGTATGGAAGGTATAGATGGTTTTATCAGTGGGATGCAGAGATATTCGGCTCAAAGAGCGTAGAGGCAGATGCAGAGATAGTGGAGCTAACTCATATCATATTCGACAAGCTAGGGCTGAAGAACTGCTTTATAGAGATCGGGGATAGAAAAGTGGTGGAAGAATATGTAAGGAGGGAGATGAAGACAGATGATGAAGATCTTATCTTAGAGGCTTTAAGGGCTCTGGACAAGATAAAGAAGAAGAGTACCTCACAGATAATAGAAGAGTATGCCGATAAAGGCATAGATGAAGACGTGATGAGAAGGGTAATCGAATTCGGCAAAATAAGAGGCAAGCCTTATGAAGTCATAGATAGGTTGGAAGAGAAAGGCCTCCAAAATCTCAAGGATCTGAAGAGCATAACAGATTCCCTCGATGCAAGAAGCATAGGGGACGTCCTCTTGAGCATGGGGATAGTCAGGGGATTGGATTACTATGATGGTGTAGTCTTTGAGGTATTTGATGGAGAGCATGTAGATATAGGAGCTTTGGCAGGGGGTGGAAGGTTCGACAGTCTGCCTGTAGTCTTTGGCAGACCAGATCTATTGGCAACAGGCGTTGCAGGAGGTGTGGAGAGGATAGTGCTTGCATTATCAAAAAGAGGTCTAGCCAAGAGCGAAGAAGAGCAAGGGATAATCTACGTTGCATACGCAAACAAAGATTTCATCAGACAAGCCACTCAGTTGGCATCAGAGTTGAGGAGGAGTGGGATGAGAGTGGAGGCCGATCTATCTGGTAGAAGTTTGAAGAAGCAGATGGAGGTCGCATCTTCTTTAAAGGCAAGATACGTCTTGATAATCGCACCAAGGGAGTATTCACAAAAGAAGATAGTTCTTAAAGATATGGGAGATGGTACTGAAAGGCAGATAGGGATCGATGAATTAGTACCTTTTCTTAAGGCTGAAGTAAGTTAAGACAATTTAACCCTTCGAAATTGATGAGTTAAGTAAAGTCTCCCAGACCTATTGAGGCTGGGTTAGAAGGCCTCTACACCTTATTTTTTGGTGGAGATCGAAGATTAGTAAAGATTATTAGCCGATATATGATTTTATACATAGTTTGGATTATATTATAAAGTATCTCTCAAATCCTCTAAAAAGTGGTGTATATAATAGCTTGATTAAGGTCGATTTCTCTAGGCTTCCACAATTCTTTAAAGATATGGCTGAAAATATTAAAGCAGATGAGAAACAATCGGCTGAGTTAGTTGAATTAGCTAAAAAAATCGAAAAAAGAAACTCTAAAACATGATGAAATAACAAAAAATTTGGATGAAGTAGTTAAAGTATTATTTTTGTCTGAAAAATGCCCTAACGAGATTCTGAAATACCTTGACATTGATCGACGATTCACAGTCAACCGATCAGCTTTAATGGGAGATCTAAAATTATTAAATACTGTATGGAATTTTGTTATAGATCATATGAAAGCTGAGAATGGAGGTAAAATGTTAGATTCACGGATTTTCCCTAATATTCCCGATGTGGTTTTTATAGCGAGTATGAGCGGTGAGTCTAATGAGTTATTTATTAATATCACTACTATAAAAGAACAAGGAATGTCAATTTTTACAAACTTTATAAAATGTATTCCATATATAGGAGAAAGTGTTAATCAACTCCGTCATAGACAAACATTTTCATCCCGCTACACATTTCGACCCTACCCCTTGGCCGTCCGTCTATGGTTAGAACATAGCGAAAAAGCTACAGCGGTACCAAAAGACCTAAGAGATTTTCTTAAAGGTGCAGTTAAGTATCATTCGTCGAAAGAATGGAGAACATCCATAGTCTTATCTGCAATTACTGTTGAGAGTATTCTAGCAGACCTTTATGAAGAGCAATTCAAAGAATACGCACCAGATGTTCCTTTAGGAGAATTGTATTATAAGGTTAAAGAAAAAATAGATTTTCCTTCAGATATTTCGGGAGCAATCGAGACTGTTAACAAATCTCGAATATCAGCTGTTCACCGAAGTAGATTTCCAGTATCCGATAGAGAAGCAGTAAATGCACTTTATGGTGCCACCACTCTCACCATGTGGTATTCTTCGAATTTCTAAAAATAATTTATAGGATCCTTTTCTTAACTTGAACTGCCAAAATCTCAGAATCATCCTTCACTTTAACTGAGTCTCCTTTCGTATGCTTTAGGCTTTACACTTTGTACTCTTTTGTAATTGGAATAATCTTAAGTAAATAGTTCAGTCTTTCTCTTAACCCTATATAAGGAGTTAATAGAAAACCCGTCTTATTTAGGAAGTACAAAACAACCCTTAAACCCTTTGTCCCTGTTCGAAAGCCACGAAAATTTTGGCTATATTTATATAATATTATAACGAATGCAAAAAAACCATGTTTTAAACGAAAAAGGCTAGTTAACCTATTTCCTTAAATTTAGGGTTCTGCTTTTGTGTTAAGCTAGGGCTATAGAATAAATGTTTAGCTCTCAGTTGTGTTCTACGGATTACAAGCTCACATCCATCTTCAAATTAATTGAAATAGACCTTAAGAAAAACTCAAATGAATGCAGATACTACTTATGAATCGTGATACATCAGATAGAATTTCTCTTAAGTGGAAAAAGTGAAATATTGCCCTTTACCATAGGAAGACTACAAGTATCTGAAAGATTAATTCTAGAAAATGCTTGGGAAAAATACCCTTCTAGCGATTCGCAATTTTTTGCTTTTGCATACGTCGGTTCAGAAGATGAATCAAACCATTTTACGGAAGCCATTACATATATTGATTTCTTTCTTCTTCTACGTGCTTTGTTATATAATACAGTTGTAACTCATAAAGTAGGTGCTGCAACCCCGATATCTACGTTAAATGACCTCGGAAAAAAGAAAGTTTCATTTCCAAAATTTAAGAAAGCTAATATGGAGGAAGATATGAATTCTGAGCTTAGCAAATCAATTCTTTTAACCAAAGAGTATTTCTTAAAATTTGAAAAAGATTTTCAAAGAATAATGGGCGGATATCTTGGCCAAGCTCTCCGTTATTATTTTTTTGCACTACAGACATTTGACAGAGGTCATTTGGATGAAGTTTTAAATAACCTAGCGATTACTGCTGAAGTTCTTTTCAGCAATAGAGAAAAAATCAAGGAAAATCTCAAATGTAGACTCTCTAGCTTCATAGCAGATGATGAAACAGAGAGATTTGAAATTTCAAAAAGAATTGGTGATTTCTATGATTTAAGAAGTGCTATTGTTCATGGAGGAAAGAAGAAAATTACTTTTAACGACGTAAAAATTCCGAGTATATACATTCAAAAAGCAATCGATAAAGCACTTTCTTCCAAACTCTATCTTAAAGAAGAATTGATAAGAAACGTCGATAAAAAAGATAGTAGATACTAATTAACTTAACTAGCAAAATCGCATACTTAAGTTAAGTTAAACTTTGATGACTACTCCCTCGATCACTTCTCTTAAAATCTTGAGGTCAGGCTCTATCAAAATCGGTTCTTCACAATATTCGATGGCACTGTCAGGATCCTTCAACCCATGACCTGTAGCCACGCAGACTATCTCTTCTTCTCTATCTATCTCTCCTAATTCAATCAACTTCTTAAGACCGGCTATGCTCGATGCACTCGCAGGCTCTACGAAAAGCCCTTCCTTTCTTGCCAGAAGCCTTTGAGCAGAGATTATTTCTTCATCCGTCACAGTTTCACCCTTGCCATCAGATTCTCTTATGGCTATCATCGCCCTCTTCCAGTTCACTGGTCTCCCGATCCTTATAGCACTGGCTATCGTCCTTGGGTCTTTTACAGGCTGAATCGTCTTCTTCCCTTCCTTTATTGCTCGAATTATAGGACTTGAGCCAGATGCTTGAACTCCTGTCATCATAGGTAAGCCTTTGATCAAGCCTAATTCATAAAATTCTTTAAAACCCTTCCAGTATGCTGTTATGTTTCCTGCGTTTCCTATGGGAATCACAAGCCTATCGGGCGCATGCCAACCAAGTTGGTCACATATCTCGAAGGCTGCCGTCTTCTGCCCCTCTATCCTAAAGGGATTGATAGAGTTGAGGAGGTATAGACCAAGGCTCTTGCTAGCATCTAAAACCATAGAGAGTGCGTCGTCGAAGTTTCCCTTTATCTCTATTACCTTGGCACCGTAGATCATGGCTTGAGCGAGTTTGCCCAGAGCGATAGCACCATGTGGGATCAAGATCATACATCTCAGACGAGCTTTGGCAGAATAGGCAGCCAACGATGCAGCAGTATTCCCAGTAGATGCACATGCAACCTCGCTTACATTCAACTCCCTAGCTTTCGTCACACCTATGGTCATGCCTCTGTCTTTAAAGGACCCTGTGGGGTTCTCCCCTTCATTCTTCACATACAGATTCTTGACTCCAAGCTCTTCTGCAAGATTGTCACAACGGTGCAGACCAGTCCCTCCCTCACCGATAGTCACGATCTTGCTCTTATCGAAGACAGGGATGAGCCCAATATACTTCCAGACAGATAGGGGCTTTGAGCTCCATTCTCTCTTATCAACCCTCTCCTTTGCCCTCTCTAAGTCCAATTGGACTTCGAGTAGGTCGTTGCATCTTCTGCAACGGTAGACTATCTCGTCGATGCTCTCTTCAGACCCACAACTTATGCACCTTAAGCTGAACATCATATCCCTATAATCTAAAACATCAACTGTTATATCCTTTCAGGAGTTTCCATCCCCAACAGATCGAAGGTAATCCTTACTACATTCTTAAAGGCTTGAACAAGGGTTATCCTTGCCATCCTCTTCTTCTCATCCTTCTCTTGTAGTACGGGGTTCTTCTCATAGAAGGCGTTGAAACTTGTAGCAAGGCTATAGGCATATCTGGCCAGAGTTTTTGGGGAGAGGTTCTTTGTAGCCTCTTCAACGTAAAGGTCGAACTTTGAGATCAACTTTACAAGATTCAACTCTGTGGGATGGTCCAATGTAGAAGCGTTATCTGCCGTAATTTCAGGTTCGATATCAGCCTTTCTGATTATGCTGGATGCCCTTGCATGAGCGTATTGAATGTAGGGCCCCGTCTCACCTTCTAGGTTGAGGGATTCACGCAGATCGAAGACTATTATCTTGTCCAGATCTTGTTTTATCAGATCAAAACGAAGGGCAGATACAGCCACCTTCTCAGCAGTATTGTGAAGCCAATCCTCACTTTCTTTCGGGTTTCTTTTCTTCGTCTCTTCATAAGCCTTTTTATGGAGGGCATCGAGCACATCATCGGCGTTGATGTAGATGCCCTTCCGACCAGACATATGGATGAAGTCTTTCTCTTCGATCATTATGCCAAGTTCATCGGCAGTCCTTCTGCTCAATGAAACGACCTCGTACCCAAGATGAACGTACTTCTTTTCGATCTTCTCCCCTTTCAAAAGAGAAAGGATGTATGAGATTATCTTCTGAAGCCTGCTCTGCCTCACGTCTATTACTGTTATCGCCAAGTCGGCATTCCCAAAATCTGGGTGCAAATCCCTTCCTTTTCCTGAAACTGTCGACCATAATTCACTGCCATTGGGTTGTTTTACGAATACGTTATACTGAAAAGGGTCTTCCACCAGCCCCGTCTTCCATGCAGCGTAAGGTATGTCTTTAGCGATGTAGGTTAGAGTCCCATCGCTTCTCTTGATCACCTTCTCATCCTCCTCCCCTTCCATCTTGATGACCCAACACCTAACAAGCTTGCCTTCGGTTTCAAGCTGAATCATTCCCTTATCTCTCATCTGGTTGAACAACTTCTCCCAGAGCCCTGTCTCAATTATATGAGATTCAAAGTTAAGGCAATCATAGTATGCGCCTACCCTCCAGCATGTCTCAAGTTGCTCCCTTACTACTTTTCTTGTTATCTCTTGAGCGAACTTGGCTATATCCAATCTACCTTCATCTATCTCTTTCAATACCTCTTTCTGCTTCATAATGAGTTCAGGCTGGATTTTGTATAATTCGTTCATTTTTACGTAAACTTCATCACCACAGTAATGGTCGAACTTCTCCCCCTTTGGAGGTTCGAGGGGAAAGCCTACATATTTAAAGCCCACAACTATGTCGGCTATCTGCAACCCTGAGTCGTCGATATAATTCAATACCTGCACATCATGCTCAGTAAACTTCAGTATCCTATGAATAGAGTCGCCAAGGATCACGTTTCTTATATGCCCTACATGCAATGCCTTGTTAGGGTTCACGCTCGTATGCTCAACGCAGACCCTCTTCCCTCTACCGATGTTCAACGAGCCGTAATCCTCTTTTAATATAGATTCGGAGAGTGATCTGTAGTTTAGATCTGGGTATCTGACCTTAAAGTTTATGTAGCCAGGTCTGCAGACTTCAAAACTTGATATCAATGAGCCCTTCGGGACCTTCAATTCGTTGCCTATAGCCTTCGCCACTTCCAACGGATTGAGACCAAGCTTGTTGGCTATTGTGAAGGCAACATTCACCGATAACTCCCCAAACTCAGGTCTTGGAGGTTCTGAAGGCTCAAAATCTATCAAAGGCAGACCTGCTTCTCTTATAGCTAGCTCAACGCTTCTTTTAACGTCTTCCCTAAACTCTCTGAAGCTCAAAGCGTCTCCTCGTCAATGAATTTTCATGAATTTGTTGGTGATATGCTGGATGGCCTCTAAAAAGCCTTCGCCCATGCTGACATTCACAGAGAAGTCGGCCTTTTTCTTCACGTTCTCTGGTGCATTTCCAAGTGCCACGCTGTAACCACATACTTCGAACATAGGGATGTCTATGTCACTATCGCCAATAGCAATGATCTGGCTCACATCCAACCCAAGACTCTTCGCAGCAATTTTCAGACCACTTGCCTTACTTACTGCCCTATGTGATAGATGGTAACCATACTTGCTGTCATGAATCGTGACCGGCAGACCACTCTCATCAAGGATCTTTCTCCCTTCATTAAGGTTGAAATTTCTCTCTAAGACGACTTCAGTGAGGCGGGGAAAGACCTTTTTCTTCTTAACATTTTTGATCTTTTTAGAGAGATGATCATAAGCCATCATGCTATGAGATATGTCTGCCAATAAGAACATATCTATAGGGGAAGTTGCAACAACCCCCCCATTCTCTCCTACTGCTACTCTTGTGGTGCCCATGTAGACAGATAAAGCCAGAACCTCCCATGCACTCCTACCACTTACGAATATCACTTTATAGCCCATCTTATTAAGCCAGCGTAGAGCATAGGCAGCATCGAGGTTGATAACCCCCCCATCTTCAGTTATAGTACCATCGATATCGATAGCAAAGCCCTTCAAATCCATCAAAAGCACCTAATGGATAAAATTTAGTTGTTATATATATGTGTGAGATGTAATAAGATGGGTCCGTAGCCTAGCATGGATCAGGGCGCTGTAAAGTTGCGTAAGCCTCCGGAGCCAGAGGTCGTGGGTTCAAATCCCACCGGGCCCGCTTATCCGATTCTTCTACTTGTTTCTCTACACGATCTCCAATATGAGTTTTGCAGCAACAAGAATCAGGGTCAGACCGAGTAGCCTTTGTATTATGGTGCCTCTTGTCTTACGGGAGATCATGGCGCCAACCTGCCCACCAATTACTCCGCCTAATGCCATCGGTATTGCAAAGTCATATTGGACATTCCCTAATGATGCATGGGAGAGAAAGCCTGCAAGGGTGATGAAGGTGACTATGAACCGTGACGTAGCTACCGATATGTGAGTTGGGAAGCCTAGGAGAAATATCATCACAGGGACATAGATGAGCCCCCCTCCTATTCCGAAGATGCTGGAGGCGAATCCTATAGCCAGACTGAAGAGGAGTCCACGAGGCAGATCAACCACATACTCCCAGTTTTTCCTATAGCGATCTGTTAGCGTTCGCACGTATCCGTTTCGAAGCTTGGGGATAACACTCTCCTCAATCGGTTTCACAACTGGAAAGATGGAGGCAAGGAGAAGAATCGTCGCAAAGAGTATTTTGAACAGATTTGGTTCGAAATATCCCGTAATATGAGCACCAAGGATAGATCCAGGTATAGTCAAGGTTGCAAATAACAATCCTATGCGGAAATCTACTCTTCCTTGCCTAGAGTATGCTATACTACCAGATAGTGTGCTGGAGAACATGAACAGTAAGCTAGTCCCAACAGCAATCCTTGGTTCAAGTACAAACCCAGATATCAATAGTGGAACGGTTAGGAAACCACCTGCTGCTCCAACAAGTACTCCAAAAGCACCGATAGCCACTCCGATCAATAGGAGTGCCACAAATTCGATGCTGAACACCAATCATATCGTGTTCAACAACAGTAGTAAACAATCTTTTATAGTTTTTTGACGATATGAGAGCTAAACTTTAAGATGATGTCTCTTGAAATAAATCTTGGACACCTTTTATAGATATGTCTAACACTAAGTTTTACCTTCTAGAAGTCTCGAAGAAGTTTCCAATTATATGTAGTCCTTCGCTATGCTCCTCTTTTCCTATACGCACCCGTTCTGCATGGAACTGAATCCCGTAGAAGGGTTTTGTCAAGTGTCTAACCGCTTCGACCTCGCAAGACGATGAATCTGCAAGCAATTCAAGTTTAGCCTTCTCCAAGCTTCTCTTCTTCACGTAGTCATTATGATGTTCAGCTAGAGGAATTTTTTCTCCGACTTCGAAGCCTGAGAACAACCCGTTCTTTTTAACTATACGGACGTTCTCAAAAGTTTCCACCGGCTTCTTTAGTGCTCCAACCTGAGCTCCAAATACTAAACAAACAAGTTGATGGCCAAAGCAGATTCCCAGAATCGGTAATTTCACATTCTCAATCAAATTGGCGACTCCCTCGTACATCTTGACATGCCCAGCTTTGACGATCCTTGCTTCAGACCCTGAGAGAACGATTGCATCGAATTCGTTAGGAACTTTGAACCCAGATCCTGTCTTTCGATACTCTATGACCTCATAATCACTGAATAACCTAACAGCATCTGTTAGCTCTTCGACCTTCTTCGAATCCAAATAGTTGTTAATTATGAGAGTTCTCAAGGCATTGTCTACCCGATCCTATTATTATTAAGTTCAACACGATCCCATTTAATAATGATCTTTCTTACTTACAGTCATTCAGAGATCTTCCTGAGTTGTAAAGGAGGAAATGGATTAACCTTCATCGAAATATCTACTTTTCCTATCCTCGTCCTTCTTGCTGGATAGAGCTGGGGCTTGGTTTGGGCGACGATGATGATCTATATTGAAGCTTATCATCGAATAAGGTAGTTACATCAAATTCTTTTCTCATCTAATTTTGAGAAATCTATGGTAAAATTAAGCAGACTACTAAGTCTCTCCAATACTGCTTTTGCTGCCTTTGGATCTGGATATTCTGGATCCACTAGGTTTGGTTGAGTTCTACCAAATAGACACATACCTCTTATGCCTCTTAGCATTCCTAGACCAAAAACAAGTCCTGATAAACCATAAAATGGGCCTTCGTATCCTGTACTAATACCGCACTTCATTAGCTCTTCTAAGAGCTCCAGATCGGTAGCAGCACAGCAGACATCTCTTCCTTCCGTTCCATAACCTGCGAGTACGATCATTCGCTTAACTCCGAATTCTTGATACAAATCCAAAACTCGATCAGCTACTTCGTACTGTCCTTTAAAATTGGCATGGTATCCTTTAGTTATCAATAGTGGTGGGGATGCTAAGGAGTAGAACTCAACTTTTATGAGCTCCACCTGGCCTCTTTGAAACTTAATACCGGCTTGACCAGGGAAGTCTGGATGTGTTACATAGGAAGGCTTTGTTTGGTAAAGAATAGGAAAATGAGGCGAGTACAACTCAGCAACCAGTTTCGGTCGAAGTTCTTCAACTAAATAGTCTACTGCTATCTTCCCGATCGATCCTAGTCCAGGAGAACCTACAATAGCTGTGGCCTCTTTTACTACTGGTTGTCCGGTGTATTCTATCCAAGCCATAGTTCCACCTTAGGTGTAGATATCTTTTGGTGGAGGGGTAACAGCCCTATGCATCATCTCAGCCTGCTGACGTTTTAATTCTTCCATTTTTCGAGTGAACTCTTCAGCCACTTTGGCCTCTTTTTCTAAAGGCTTCATATCGATCTTTATGCCTAACATCTTACTCAAAACTTCTAGTAGTGATTGAGCAGATCTTACATCGGCCAGAAAGTTACCTGATGAAGTCCTGTAGCCAGGAGTTTCACTTAGCAAACAGATGCTCTGAATGTCCCTAAGTTTTGCAAGCCCAAATAGCAGTCCGTTGGTACCAGTGATACTCCCAGCATCCATCGATAAGACCTTATATTTTTTAAGCTCCTCCAGTAGTTCTTGTTCAGTGACAGCTCCGTAGACTTTTGGTTTTTCAACTGGTTTATCTGTTACATAGGCTGCCAATGCAAAGAGCTTTTCGACTTTAAACTTCTCGGCTCTGTTTAAAACTTCATTAGCAACCTCATACTGTCCCTCTGAAGAGATCGCCTGTGTATTTCCAGTAAAAAGTATTAGGTCATTTTTTGATTTGTCATCTTTCCAGTAATAGAATTCGTTCTTTAGAAGTTCGACTGTACCATCTTTCCTGATTAGAACATAAGATGGGAACGATGAGGAATAAAGCTCCTCAAATAGCTCCGCTTTCAATTCCTTGATCAAGTAGTCAACCGACAGCTTTGCAACATAACCTATGCCAGGGAGTCCCGCAACCATGTACGGATCCTTGAGTTGAGGCTCTTTGTAGATTTTGGACTGCATAAGGATAGATTCTACTTCAAACTTAAAAAGTATAACCTTTTGCTATCCCTATAAAATCAAATGTCTAGTCTCCCAATCTATTGGGGCGGGTTGATGGTTAAGCCTACACCTTTTCATCATAAGAATATTTTTTATTATAATTATTTGTGGTGATAAAAAGATGAAGAAGTCAGCGGGCATGTCGACTGCGGCAGTTATTCTTACTATCGCCTCTATACTTCAGGTGATAGGTGCTGTCAGATATGTAGTAGGTTGCCCGATGACATGGTGGGAATTGAACTACAGTACGATTATCTTAATGGTTATCGCTGCCATCGGGTTTTATACTGAATGGGCAAAGGAGAAACGTAAGAATCTCCTACACCATATATAGGTAAGTTAGGCCTCTTCACCTTTTTGTTTCTAAAAAACATATTTAAAACAACATTTTGATAGCCTTCCTTTATTGGTATTTTGCTGACACAGTAATGGAAAACTCGGGAAGAGATTTCAAGAAGCCTACAATAGAGGTGATCGTCATCTCAGGAAGCACAGGGGCACCCTTTATAGAATAGCTAAAAGTAACATCAATCAGATTAAAAATCTTTGAAGCTGTCCCACTACCTACTGTAAATTCATTCACAACTGCTCCCTTTAAAAGGAATTCAATTATCTTTGTCTGCATTCGCCTTAGCACTTCAGCAATAGTTGCACCCAAATTCTTAGCTTCATCTATTATCTTATGTGCTAACTCTTCCAGCTTATCTTTGGCTTTGGCGAATTTTTTCACAAACCATTCCTTCAATCCCTTCAAGTAGTCTAAAACCGATGATTGAATAGAAGGAAGCACATTCATCAACACTTCAGGATGCTCAGTTCTCATTTTTTTGGCTGTAAGCATAGACACTATAAGTTCGCTTTTATCATCAAGAGGGAGACCTTTTACAATTGCTTCACGCATCATCGGCAGAGATTCATAATCAATCTCTATCTCACTATCTCTCATCTCTTTTTCGACATATAACTCGGTCAGAGTATCAGTAAGCACTTCAACTAAGGTTTCTATGCTAGTTATTATTTCAGTCATTTCTATTCCTCAAGATTGTCTTTATTCGAACCCAAAGTATTTATCCTTTCTTCGGGAAGTAGAAGTCTCGCTTGATAAGATTACGAGATGATGTAATAACGACTCTTTACTCTCTTTCTAAATCCTTGGTTGGGAACGTTTTTATAGGCAGAAAAGATCATCGGTGTGGTTGTTGGTTTGTGCCTACATAGATCTTCGCAAAATTTTAGTACAGATTTTACTAAAACTTCTCACTCCTTCCTTGCACTCTTTTACAGGATAAGTTGGGCGAATCTATAATTGGAGGCATTCCCTTATTTAGTCTTTGACAGGTTGCTCAACTTATCTTTCTGCGAGATAGAATTTATGAAATAGCTATGGGGTATCAAATCCATCTTTCACATCTTTACCATGCATCATGGATGGATCCATAGCATCTACTACCTCCAAGATAAAATCGGTAATCGAGAGACGAGCACCATATTTCTTACATTTAAAACCAGATTCTTCTGGATGTCTTTTGAAGGCTTAAGCCCTATCCCCCTGTAGAGAACTTCGCCACAAGTATCATACAAAATCTCGAAAGGATCCTTAGACACAGTTACAACTAAGTTCTATCTGGCAGATAATAACTACATTAATCAATTTTCTTAGACATTTTAAGACAATCTTTTAGAAAATGGTCGGATTTAGAGGGGAGGGGGATGCCCAGAGGATATTTATTTCATTTCTTCTCTGTGAAGATCATTTAATTTGATCGAAAAGTGCTTAGGGACAGATATTTATTGGTCTGCCTCATTGAGGCAAACCAGCGTTTGTGTTATTTTCTGCTGAAAGGCGGGAGTTTCTCCGCCTTCATAACATCTTACACACCACCAAAGTTCGGGAATCGTCCCTCTCTCAATATCTGATCTCGACACTGTAAAGCCGTTAAGCCTATATAATCACTTTTTACTAATCTCTGCTGGTCAGAGTTGGATGAGCAAGCGAATTGTCATTTTGGTAATGGTCTGTCTATCTTTCTTACTACTCATTCCAACTGTTGATGCTCAAGGAGCGAGCTTACCACCAAACCTATTTTTAATCCTGTTTTACACTGGAAGCTCCTTATTTAGGATGTTCATCGCCTTTCTGCTTTCCTTAGCCTTCGCTATGACCTATGGCATAGTTGCTGCACGAAGAGCCAGAGCCGAGAAGATCTTGATACCCCTTCTAGACGTCCTTCAATCCATCCCCATTCTTGGTTTCTTTCCTGCAGCAGTCTTCTTCTTCATAGCCCTTTTCAACGAAAGTTGGATCGGGGTTGAGTTTGCGGCTATATTTCTCATCTTCACTAGCATGGCTTGGAACCTTGCTTTCGCTGTCTATGAGTCCATATTGTCCATCCCAAAGGATCTCGAGGAGGCTTCCGAGTCTTTGTGTGTTAAAGGCTGGACGAGGATCAGGAGGGTGTATGTCCCAGTTACTGTTCATAGGCTAGTGTATAATGGCATCATGTCTTGGGCAGGTGGATGGTACTTCATCGTTGCAGCTGAAATAATCTCCCTCGGCTCGAAGACCTACACTCTCCCAGGGATAGGCAGTTTCCTTGCTAAATCTGCATATGTTGGTGATTTTGGTAACGCCTTTCTAGGGCTAGGTACCCTTGTTGCCACGATTCTACTCATCGACATTTTCGTATGGAGACCATTAGAGTCTTATGCAACTCGCTTCAAATACGAATATGTCGTTACCGTTGAGCCATCAAAGGAGGTTACTTTTCCTCTTTCCCGACTGGTCGATTTTCTGACCCGCTATCCAAGGCCTCTTATCCATAAATTGTCGAGCAAGATTGTGACAATATTTTCAAACATCTTCTCTATAATAGGGAATTTTTTCACAAGGATCGTTGGTAAGATATATGAAAATATCATGTTTGCAAAAATACTTTCATATGTGACGATTACTACTGTGATCTTTGCTATTGCATATGAGTTAATCTTGCTAATCTTAGATCAAGGGCCTTTTTTCATTAAGTCTTTCCAGCTACTTTTTACAGAACAAGAAACGCTCCATATCGTCTCCTCAATCCCTTCAGCCATGCTTCTGTCAGTGGCACGTATCTTCATAGCCTACTTAATTGCGGTGTGTTGGACTATCCCCATTGCTGTAAAGATCTCTAAGAGTCCAAGACTATTCAAGTCCCTCATGCCACTTTTTCAGACCTTTGCTGCAATTCCTGCTACAGCCCTGTTCCCCTTCATAGTGGTTTTGATGATCGGTCTGCCTGGCGGACAAGAATTTGCCTCCATCCTGCTCATACTTACAGGAATGCAGTGGTATCTACTCTTCAACCTTATAGGAGGGGTTAAGTCGATCCCGGGGGATATGGAAGAGGTTGCAAAGACCTTTAACGTAAGTGGGAAGACTTATTGGCGACGGCTTCTCTTGCCATCCATCTACCCTTCCTTCGTTACAGGGAGCATAACTGGTTGGGGCGGAGGTTGGAACGCCCTTATCGTATCAGAATATATCATATTCGGTGGGAAGATTTACTCTGTTTTGGGGATAGGTGCATTGCTCGATATTGCAGCTTATGAATTGGGCAATGTAGCCCTGATTTTATTATGTGTTTTAACAATGATTATTACCATTTTTGCGATTAATAGACTCATCTGGAGGAGATTGTACAATATAGTTGTTGGGAGGTATCGAATTGAGTACTAAAGAGAGATTAATCACTCCGATTCTTGATGTAAGGAATGTGAGTAAGGAATTTACCCAACGTGGCAAGAAAACCTCGATCTTAAAGGATGTCAGCTTTTCCATTCATGAACATGAATTTATATCCATAGTTGGGCCATCAGGATGTGGCAAGTCCACTCTCCTCAGGATCATAATGGGCTTGACACCTCCAACAAAGGGTGAAGTGATCTATAAGGGGGAGAGGACTCAAAGCGTAAATCCACGTATGTCGATGGTCTTTCAATCTTTTGCCCTCTTCCCTTGGTTAACTGTACTTGAGAATGTTGAGCTTGGCTTAGAGGCTCAAGGCATACCTAAAGAACAAAGAAAGAAGAGGGCTTTGAAGATCGTAGAGGAGGTAGGGCTGGAAGACTTTGAAGATGCCTACCCAAGGGAGCTATCTGGGGGCATGAAGCAGAGGGTAGGTTTGGCAAGAGCTTTAGTTATCGATCCTGAGATTCTGCTGATGGATGAGCCTTTCTCCTCCCTTGATCCTCTCACTGCTGAAGGCCTTAGAGAAGAGGTAATAAGGCTATGGAGCGACAAGTTCACTTCGCCAGAAATTGTAATAATGGTCACACATAATGTTGAGGAAGCGATCTACCTATCAGATCGGGTTATAGTCTTGAGCCAAAGGCCTGGGACTGTGATCTTAGAATTCGATGTGGACATGCCAAGACCAAGAGATAAGAGAAGTCCATACATATACGAATTGACAGACAAGATCACATCCCTTATCGCATAGGGAGTGGCGTTGAGGATAACCTTAAAATCTATGGAAAAGGAGTTATAGTCTGGATGTCTATTCCAAGAGTTCACTACAGTCATGTTATAGGGCTCTTAGAAGTCTTAGAGGACTTTGGTGGTAGGGTCGATATCGCCAAGATAGCTGACGACTTAAGCTTAGAGTTGGACGACCTCTTGCCCGCTGTTGATGCCGCTGAACTTCTAGGGTTTGTAAGGGTAGAATCGGGCGACATTGAACTCACTGATGAGGGCTCGATCTTCTTGAGTGAAGGAACCAGAGGTAGAAAGAAGCAACTTGGAGAGAGACTTCTTATGCTGGAATCCTTTAAGGAAGTTATAGAATTCATAAGCCAAAAAGAGGAGAAGGTAGTTACAAAGGAGGAGCTCCTAAATTTAATAGGGGAAAGGTTCTATGAATCTGATAGCGAGGAAATACTCAAATGGGTGATCGAGTGGGGGCGTCATGGGCTCCTGTTGAAGTATGATAGCAAAGAGGACGAGATCAGGCTTGTGTAACTTTTGACAATTTCATGGTGTAACGATAAGAGCTTTATCGGATATCGTGTAGACTTCCCTTTCCTTACTCTAAAGATTCTAGGTACTTCCCTGCATCTATGGCTGCTTGACAACCCATCGCTGCTGCTATGATAGCTTGCCTGTATCGACGGTCACAGACGTCTCCTGCCACGAATACGCCTCTGATATTGGTTTCAGTACGATTCTTCCTGATTATATACCCCCTCTCATCCAGCTCTATCCAACCTTTGAAGACCTCTGTGTTAGGTTTGTATCCGATGGCTATAAAGACTCCTTGGCATTCTAGTTTATGCCTCTCCCCAGTCTTGACATCTCTGGTGAGCACACCCTCTACTGTATCGTCGCCCAAGATCTCCTCTACAACGCTGTTCCACCTGAAGTGTATCTTCTCACTCTTAAGGGCTCTTTCTTGCAGTATCTTGTTGGCCCTAAGTTTATCTCCCCAATGGATGACTTCGACTTTTCTTGCAAACTTTGTGAGGTCTAAGGCTTCATACATAGCAGGATCTCCACCACCTATAACTACTACATCCTTGTCCTTGAAGAAGAAACCATCACAGACAGAGCATGTGGATACCCCCCTCCCCTTAAGTCTCTTCTCAGAATCCAAGCCTAGCCACTTCGCTGATGCCCCTGTTGCGATTATTACAGACTTCGCCTTATACACTTCATCGCCAACTCTTACCTCAAATGGACGGGAAGAGAAATTCACGGATGTAACGTCATCGTCTATAAATTCTGCACCAAAGCGCTCAGCCTGCTTCCTCATCCTATCTATCAACTCAGGACCTTGAACTCCATCAGGAAAGCCAGGATAGTTCTCAACTTCACCAGTAAGCATCAACTGCCCGCCAGGTTGACGTCCTGCAATAACAAGAGGTTTTAGGTTAACCCTACCAGCATAAATGGCAGCCGTCAAGCCCGCAGGCCCTGAACCTATTATTATGAGATCTCTCATTCAAGTTTAACAGTTTTTCATCCAGCCTTTAATAATTTTTGTTAATATGCTATTTTTCGATAAGAACGATCCCCTTGAAAGCTCTTTTGATGGCATCCAGTCCATACCATCTATCCTACAGTGCTCCTATGCTAGGTTAAATGCTCTGTAAAAATTTGACAGATCGATATCCCATACCTTCTTGCTTAAGTCACCATTTAATGGAATGTGGTTACATCGACTCTTAACTACTCTAGGAAGTTTTTTAATGAAATGTCAACTATGCGAAAAGCTTATTATTGTGAATCTACAATCATTAATATGGTAGATAAAACCATAGAAAGGACAAAAACTACCACTTTACCAAAATGTGTTAAGGTTCTCAATAAAATAAACAGGTTTTAAGATTTAATGCAATTATAGAGGAGATCAGAATGAGTGCCAAATCACCGGTCGAAGATCTGGGATCGAGCTTCGCCAAGATCAGAGGACTCAAGCTACTGGTAGAAGATCGTGTCGATTCCATGCTTTATGAGTGCAAAAACCTTAAAAAACACCGTTATTAAAGTGATGAAATAACTCCAAAAGAGTGGGTAATCTAGATGAGCGGTTCATCTAAGGTAGATGAAATTAAAACTGAGCCAATGGGACTTGTGAGACCAGAGTTTCCCGTCGATGTCGGAGAGATCTATGAAGGGGAAAGAGTTCGCAAACCCGACATGTACCTTGAGTTCGGTGGTATGAAAGTCGAGAAGAAGTGGGAGTTGGCCCTATCAAGACCTGCAGACCAAGTAGAGGATGGAAAGGTTACAGTTATAGGACCTAACCTGCCAGATCTGGAACCTGGGGGCAGTTATCCGATAGGTATATTGCTGGAGGTCGCTGGCGCCAAGGTGGAGAAAGACCTAGAGGGAGTCTTGGAGAGAAAGATCCATTATTTCTTGAACTATATCGAAGGCGTAATGCATCTCAATCAGAGATACGATATCTGGATAAGGATAACCAAGAAATCTTATCAGAAGGGTTTGAAATCTTTAGTCTATATAGGAAAGATTCTTGCATGGCTCTTCAAGTCTAGCTTTCCTGTAATAGAGAAGGTTCAGGTGACGATCTACACAGACAAAGCCAAGATCGAAGAGCTCTTTCCTATGGCCATGGATGTTTGGGATAAAAGAGATACAAGAACCAGAACCTTGAAGGACGAAGATGTCGATGATTTTTATGCATGCGTGATGTGTCAGTCCTTTGCGCCTACCCATGTATGTGTCATAACCCCCAACAGAATGGCTTCATGTGGGTCCATAAGCTGGTTCGATGCTAGAGCTGCATATGACGTGGATCCCAAAGGTCCGAACTTCCCTATACCTAAAGGCGAATGCTTAGACCCTGTAAAGGGTATCTATGAAGGTGTCAATAAAGTTGCCCAAGAGAAGTCACTGGGGGGCATAGAATCTGTCTCTCTATATAGTATGTTCGACCACCCTCACACTTCTTGTGGTTGCTTTGAAGCCATAGCTTTCTACATACCTGAGGTCGATGGAGTAGGGGTAGTACATCGTGACTTTAGAGGGCCTTCTATTAACGGTATACCTTTCTCTATTATGGCAGGCCATACAGGCGGGGGAACTCAAAACCCAGGCTTTAATGGCGTATCGGTAGAGTACCTACGCTCTCCAAAATTCCTTCAGGCCGATGGGGGATGGGAGAGAGTCGTCTGGATGCCTTCCCAGATCAAAGAAAGGTTGAAGGATGCCATACCAGAGAATCTAAGTGAAAAGATATGTACGGAAGCTGAATGTAAAACAATAGAGGAGCTTAAAGAGTTTCTAAAGAGCAAGAACCATCCCGTAGTGAGTAGATGGGAAACGAAGGAAGTTGCTGAAGAAGAGATTAAGGAAGAGGCTCTTGAGGTTGCACCACCTGTTTCAGCCCCTATGAGTATTGAAATACCCACTCAAGGCGGGTTTAGAATAATCCTGAAGAATGCCAGGATAGTGGCTGAGAAGGTAATCATAAAACGTGAGAAGAAGTAAGGGAGATGATTATGGGAGAGAAGGAGGCAAGGATATTAGGGAAGAATCTAATCGAGTTGTTAGAGAAGTTTGGGGATATAGAGCTCGATAATGTCGAGATCAGGGCTGAAGAGCTCACATTCCTCATCCAGCCGGTTATCAGCTCTTTAGCACAGGCACCCCAGTTAGTACCAAGAGTTGTGGAAAAGGAGATCGAAGCCCTACTTGAAGCAGAGTTCTCTCCACCGATCGAGGTATACCCGGGGGAAATAGCTGAGGTCCAGATAGGAGCTACGAAGTCTGATGGGGGCTCTAGGAGGAAGGTCATAAAGATAGGCGGGGCCAAGACCATGCCCTTCTACAGCTTCGAAGCTACGAACCAGAATAAACCTGTCCTGGCTGTGGATGTATTCGATATGCCTATAACACTGGCAAAAGCAGTCAAACAACACTTCAAAGACGTTATGGCCGATCCCGCTGATTGGGCAAAGAAATATGTAGAAGATTTTGATGCAGATATCATCTCCCTTAACCTCATAAGCACCGATCCACTGATAAAGGATACATCTCCAAAGGATGCTGCCAAGACAGTTGAGCAAGTCTTGCAAGCAGTAGATGTACCATTGATAATAGGTGGATCAGGGAACAAGGCTAAAGATCCTTTGGTGCTAGAGGCTGCGGCTGAAGTATTGAGTGGTGAAAGATGTGTCCTGAACTCTGCGAATGTAGATAACGACTATAAAAGGATAGTAAAGGCAGCTAAGCAGTACGGTCATGCAGTAATCGCTTTTACGCCGATGGATATCAACAACCAGAAGAAACTCAACAGGTATCTTCTAGACGAGGGCCTCCCAAAGGAACAGATAATAATGGATCCGACGACTGCAGCCCTTGGTTACGGACTCGATTACACTCTTAGCTTGATGGAGAGGATCAAGCTCGCAGGCCTGCTCGGAGATTCCGATCTACAGATGCCCATAGTTGCTCCATCGAGTAATGCTTGGGGTGCAAGAGAGGCTTGGATGAAGTCTGAAGAGTGGGGACCCAGAGAGTTCAGGGGGCCTCTTTGGGAGACGATAACAACGATTACGGTTATGGTGTCTGGCGCCGACCTTTTCATGCTGAGCCACCCTGCTACTGTTAGAGTTGTGAGGAAGCTGATACAGGCTCTTTATGGAGAAGTCGATAGTGAACAGAGAATTCAAGATTGGATAACAGAGATAGAAGGGTGAAGATTATGTCTGAAAAAGCAACTCTACTGACAGTCTACCGCTACCTCCCCCAGATAAACTGTGGAGAATGTGGCGTACCGAGTTGCATGGTCTTTGCCTCGAAGCTTCTGAACAGGGAGGCTACCCCAGAAGATTGCCCTCCTTTGAAGGATCTCAAGTACAAGGAGCAGATGGCTCGATTGGCTGAGTTGCTCGCCCCACCGATCAAAGAGGTAGCTATAGGTGTAGGAGAGAATATGGTAAAGATAGGGGGGGAGGAGGTCATGTATAGACATAAACTTACTTACCATAACCCTACAGCGATAGCTATAGATGTCAGCGATAAGATGGATGACAAGAAGATAGTAGAGATATGTAAAGCAGTAGAGGCTTTTACTTTAGTCAGGATAGGGGAGCGTCTCAAGCTGGATATGATAGCTGTGAGATGTGCATCCAAAGACCCTGATAGATTTGCTTTTGTCACGTCTCTTATAGAAAGGAGCTGTAAACTCCCCTTGATCTTGTGCTCCTTCGAGCCTAAGGTCTTGAAAGTTGCATTAGAGAAAGGAGAGGTAGCGGATAAAAGGCCTCTACTATACGCTGCCACAGAAGATAATTGGAAAGAAGTCTCAGAACTTTCCAAGCAGTATGACTGCCCCGTAGCTGTCTTTGCGCCCAACAACATAACATTGCTCAAATCTTTGATCAAGACTTTAAAGGCTATGGGTATCCATGATATGGTGATGGATTTAGGCGCCTATACAGAGGGCAGACTCTTGAAGGAGACTATCAACAATCTGGTTATGGTACGCAGGGCAGCCATCCAGAGGAGAGACAAAGATGTAGGCTATCCTGTTATGGCCATACCAGCAACCGTTTGGATAAGTGATAAACTGGACCCTATGACTACCTCCTACAGAGAAGCGTATATGGCTTCATTATTCATGAATAGGTATGCAGATCTACTTATCATGCATACTTTGGATGTATGGTCGCTTCTTCCAGTACTCACTTTGAGGCAAAATATCTATACCGATCCAAGAAAACCTGTCTCAGTAGAGGCAGGCCTTCGTACTATAGGATCGCCCAAGGCAGAGTCGCCTGTATTGCTGACTACGAATTTTTCCCTCACATACTATACAGTGGCTAACGATATCGAGTCTTCAGGGATAGATTGCTACCTACTTGTGGTGGATACTGAGGGGTTGGCTGTAGAGGTCTCTGTAGCAGGGGGGCAGCTTACTTCAGCGGGTGTAAAAGACTTATTTTCATCTGTGGGCATAGAAGAAAAGGTAAAACATCATAAGCTGATAATCCCTGGTCTAGCAGCGAGGCTGAAAGGAGATATAGAGGATACAACCAATTGGGAAGTTCTTGTAGGTCCAAGAGATTCATCACAGATCAAAGGTTTCCTTGCTAAGAATTGGGCAGTTGGCTAGGTGAATAATTGAGGTTTCGCATAGAAGTTGTCCGTCCTGAAAGGTGCATAGGTTGCTACAGTTGTGTCTATGCATGTTCAAGGCATCTCTTCAACACGGTCGATCCGTCTAGAACAGCGGTCTTTTTGAGGACAGAAGGGTCTCTTGCAAATCCTTTTATGCCAGTAACATGTAGATTCTGTAAAACTCCGGAGTGTGCAGAAGCCTGCCCTAAAGATGCTTTACAGCCCTTGCCAGAGGGTGGGATAATGCTCATCACATCCAGATGTGAAGGGTGTGAGACTTTTGACTGCATAACTGCCTGTGCTATTCGGGCATTGGCTTTAGACAAGAAGACGAAGTTTCCAGTTATATGTGATAAGTGTGGAGATTGTGCGAAGTACTGCCCCCATAACGTGTTCAAGTATGAGGAGATGAAGTGATTGAACAGTATCCTTTATGTGGATCTCACTGAAAGATCGAGCAAGGTGATCGAGAGACCAGACCTCTTCTCAAAATATCTTGGTGGCCCAGGAGTCGCCTCAAAGCTTATTATTGAAGAAACTAAACCAGGCACCGACCCTTTCTCCCCTGAGTCTCCTATAATCTTTGCAGCAGGGTATCTGGTCGGGATATTTCCATGTATGGTCAAGACTGTGGCCATGTTCAAGTCTCCTTTGACTAAAAATTTGGGCGAATCCTATTCTGGGGGACATCTTGCAAGTGCGCTTAGATTTGCTGGTTATGATGTTTTGGTGGTTCATGGAGCATCGGAGAACCCAGTCATGATAAAGATCGTAGACGATGATGTGAAGGTAGAGAGGGCCGATTCCCTTTGGGGTCTATCTCCGTTAGACGTTGAAAAAACCCTTAGAGAACATTACGAAGGTATTCAGAGCGTAATAAGTTGTGGACGGGCTGGGGAGAGATTGATATATTATGGAAACGTTATAGTAGATAGGTTTCACCACTTTGGAAGGCTCGGTCTTGGTGCGATCTTTGGTAGCAAGAAGCTGAAAGCCATCTCGATAAATGGTACAGGGGAAATTCCTTTAGAAGACCCCCTTGCTGTAAAGGAGATGTATAAGAAGTTATACGATGAAGTTGTCAATAGCGAAAATATGTTGAAGTATCATAACCTCGGGACTTCGGCCAACGTACTCGAACTGAATGAACGAGGGGCTTTGCCTAGCCGTAACTTCAAAGAGTCGAGGTTCAGAGGCGCTGAGAGGATATCTGGCGAGGCCATGGCTGAGTCTTCTTTGGAGAGAAAGATTTCATGCCCCGGTTGTCCGGTAGCATGTATACACCTAGCTGAATTGAAGACAGGCTTTGCCCCTGAACATGAGAAAGGCAGAAAGGAGATATTCTCTGAGAAAGTGCTCGTCCCTTACAACTATGAGCCTATGTATGCTTTAGGAAGCAACCTTCTCATAAACGAACCGAGCCATTTACTCCGCCTTATATATCGTTGTGAATGCCTTGGCTTAGATGCTATGATGGTTGGGACTGTCTTGGCATGGGTTACAGAAGCCTTTGAAGAAGGTATAATCAATCTCGATGACACTTTAGGGATAGAACCTAGATGGAGCGATGTTGGAGCATACCTACAGATTATCGATAATATGGTCGATCTGAAGAATCCTTTCTATACTAAGCTGGCTCAGGGCTTGGATGTGGCTTCTGAAAAGTACGGTGGAGAAGAGTTCGCTATGATCGTGGGCAGAAATGGGCTAGCTGGATACGCTACTGGTTATGGTACTATAGCAGGACAGTTAGTAGGTGCCCGCCACTCTCACCTCAGTAATTCTGGTTACAGCATAGATCAAATGGCCTTGAATCAGCCCATCGGTCCTGAGCAGATCGCAAAGTTTTTGATCAATCAAGAGGACTGGTTATACGTACTTTACTCTTTAGGAACGTGCTACTTTGCTCGAAAAATCTATACAAAAGAAGTAGTCTGCGAAGTTCTTAAGATCATGGGGATAGACCAGACTCCAGAAGGTTTGATGCAGTTAGGCAAGGAGATATTCCATAACCTCTATAAATTTAAGATTCAGGAAGGGTTCGAATTGACAGATCAGAAGATACCTGGTAGGGTCTATAGTATGCAGACACCCCACAAAAAGCTTGATGCTGAAAAGATGCAAAGCATAATAAAATTTTACATCCACAAAAGGGAGAGTGAGGGGCTTCAGTTACGACCAGAGGAGAAGGCATTAAAAGAACTTCTCTCTTTTGAGGGTTAACCATTAAATATTTGATCACTCCCTCAAGATATTATAGTGGAGAGCCTTGTGCGAACTTAAGGTCATCAATAAGATAGGTGAAAAAGAGCAAGAAGTTGGAGAGGATATAATCTACGCAAAAGTTAGTGGCGATCATGTGCTCCTGAAGGACATCCTTGGGGGTGCCTTTAAAGTTCATGGAGCCATAATAGAGGAAGTGAATATAAATTCAGAAATCCTAAAGTTGGTGAGCTCACCTCTTATCCTCAAACTACATAATTTCTTGACTGCTTGCAACAAATGCGAGTCTGAAAAGGTCTACAGTGAAGAAGTAGAGTTCCTATGGGAAGAAGTCAAGAAATCTGGCGATGAAGTTGTGCGCATACTTTGGAAGAAGTACGGAAGCAAGAGGGTTGACCTTTAGCATGGTAGTATCGGAAGAGGAAAGGACAGGCAAGCCTCTAATAGGCCTTCTTCAAACATCTTTTGCCCTGAAAGGTGTGACGAGACTTTAGATAAACTATCCTTAAGTTGATTGTAAGATTGAAGGTCTGATTTATGAAGGTAGCTATAGCTGGTAAGGGAGGGGTCGGTAAGACGACTCTGGCTGGAACCCTTGCAAGGCTCTTCGCCAAGGATGGGTACAAGGTTATTGCCATCGATGCAGACCCTGCTATGAACCTCTCTTCTGCGCTAGGCATACCCTCGAAGATCACATCGAAGATCGTTCCCTTATCTGAAAATCATGATCTGATAGAAGAAAGAACGGGTGCTAGACCAGGCTCCTCAGGCTCTGTCTTCAGCTTGACACCGACTGTACACGATATAGCTGAGAAGTACGGGGTGTTAGGACCTGACAATACTAGGCTCATAGTTTTGGGGACGGTAAAGTCTGGGGGTGATGGCTGTATGTGTCCTGCGAATGCCTTGCTAAGAGCTCTTTTGAGGCATATCTTGATCGCCAGAGAAGATATCGTACTAATGGATATGGAAGCTGGACTTGAACATCTGGGAAGGGGGACTGTCAGAAGGGTCGATGCCATTATAAGTGTGGTCGAGCCTAGGATGCAATCTATAGAGACAGCCAGCAGAATTTTAAGGCTTGCCCAAGACATCGAGGTGAAGGGAGTCTTGGCTGTAGGGAACAAGGTTAGGAACGAGGAAGAGAGAGACTTTCTCGATAAGATGTTGAATCAGTTAGAAATCCCCATAATAGGCATGATTCCTTACGATGAGGCGATAGCCAAGTCTGATATGATGAGAGTCGCGCCCATCGACTTCGATCCCGATTCACCAGCTATCAGTGCTATAGATGCTATAAAGAAATTTTTGATAAAAGAGTACACCTGATCTTATTTCATAGCAAAAGATAAAAAAGACGAAAGAGCTACAGGTTGACTTGGTAGCGTGGCAAAGAAAGGTGAAAATAGTTTGGCATCTATTTTATTGAAACTCAAAGCTAAAGTGGAAAGACCTCTTGATGCTTCTGTTATCAGTCCTGACTCCTTTACAGGAAAGTCTCTACAGGAAATAGAAAATTTGGAGATGTGGCGGGGAAATAGGAAGATTACTTTAGGAGAGATATTCGATGTTTCGGGCGAGACCAGCCAAAAGACCGAAGACATAACAATCGAAATAGAAGGCGATCTGCCGACAGCTAGAAGAATAGGAAAGCAGATGACATCTGGCAAGATAATTGTGAAGGGTAAAGCTGGATTGTATCTCGGTGACGGGATGAAGGGTGGAGAGATTCACGTGCATGGTGATGCTGACTCTTGGGTTGGCTTTGATATGAGGGGAGGTACCATAGAGATCGAAGGTGATGCAGGAGACTTCGTTGGCTCGTCTTACAGGGGTTCGAGAGAGGGCATGCGTGGAGGTACGATTTTGATAAAAGGGAGTGCTGGAAGTCAGGTTGGATGCTGGATGAAAGATGGAGTGATAAGAGTCGAGAGAGATGTAGGCCTCTCTGCAGGAGGCCATATGAAAGGTGGCACTATATTCATCGCTGGAAACTCTGCTGGCAGGCTGGGCGCCGAAATGACGAAGGGGAAGGTAATATTGATGGGAAAAGTTCCTGCCATCTTGCCGAGTTTTATAGCTGATGAAATTCAGTCAAAGGCAAAGGTCAGTGGAGAGAAGATAGCAGGCCCCTTCTACACCTTTACAGGTGATATCATAGAGGAGGGTAGCGGAAAGCTCTTTATATCCGTGCCGAACAATACGCACCTTAAATATAAGGAGGCATACCTCCTCTGAGGTGATACGATTGGTTATAAGCGTCAACCTAGGAGCATTGAATCTTATAAAAGAAATCATCGAGAAGAAGGAAGATCTGAGTATAAAGGTCGATAAGGCTGAAAATGGATCGACGATAATCGATTTAGGGATAAAAGTCCGAGGCGGATTCATGGCTGGAAGGTATGCCACAGAGGTGTGCTTGGGAGGACATGGCAAGGCTTCTTTATCCTACTCCGATAACAGTGATCTACCTCTGCCCAAGATATTCGTCTCAACGGACTATCCGGCGATTTCTCTGTTAGGTTCACAGTTTGCAGGCTGGAGGATCAGCGTAGGAAAATACTTCGCCATGGGTTCAGGACCAGCAAGAGCGTTACCTATGAAGCCTAAAGAGCTATATGCAAAGATAGGTTACCAAGACTCTGCAGACACCTCAGTCATAGTATTGGAGACATCTGAAGTACCCCCTGTCGATGCCTTAGACTACATTTCAAAGGAGTGTAAGGTTGATCCAGATAAACTGTATGTCTTGCTCACACCTACATCTAGCATCGCTGGCTCGACTCAAATTTCAGGCAGAATTGTAGAGACCGGAATGCATAGGATGGTAGAACTGGGTTTGGCCCCTTCTAAAGTTCTTTACGGCTGTGGTCAAGCGCCTATAGCCCCATTGCATCCAAAGTCTACAAAGGCCATGGGAAGAACGAACGATATGATAATGTATGGGGGAGAGACCTTCTTCATAGTCGACCAAGAAGATGAAGAAGAACTCGCTAGATTGGTCGAGAACGCCCCCTCATCATCCTCACCAGCTTACGGCAAGCCTTTTTACGAAATCTTCAAAGAAGCCAACTTCGATTTCTACAAGATCGATCCTGCCCTTTTCGCGCCCGCCTCGATCACTGTCAACAATATTAGGACTGGTAAGAGCTTTAGAGCAGGTAGAGTCAATGCAGAAATTGTAAAAGAGTCTGTAGGGCTCTGACGAAGTGATGGGATAACCTCTAGATGTGATTCTTAATCGATCCCCTTCTTTTTTAATTTTTCTTAAAAATAAACTCCTTCTTAATATAAAATACAAAAATACAAAAATATATTACTAAGATCTTAGCTATATAAATGGGTGAATCTGATGAGTGAGAAGGAGTTGCCACCAGCCTTTCAAGGGGGAGTTCAACTTCAAAGCGCTTTAATGGGTTTGACTCTAGCCTTCAAACAGAAATATGATGATGCGGCCCTAAAGATTACAGAGGCCTTTGTAGAAAAGATGGGGGTTAGGCTCGGAAATCAGATCAAAGAAAAGGCAGGCATAAAAGGTTCGAGCATTCAAGATATCGAGCTTGTACTCCATTCTTGGATGGATCCAGCGGTGCTTGGGCCGCCACCTAAAACCAAGGTTGAGGGCAAAAAATTGATTGCCATAAGGGAGAGCCCTACACAGTGTCCTGCACTTTACGTCTCAAAACAGTTGAATGTTCCACTGGAAACTGTGTGTAGAACGATAGCCTTCCCTATGTTCAGAGGTGTGTTTAGAGCAATCAATCCAGATGCGAAACATTCCAACACACAGATTAGCGAACAGAGATGTGTAGATATAATCAAGGTTCCATAGCAGGCTATTAGTGTATTAAGAGGCTGAGGGAGAAGTTACGAAGGTCCCTCCCCTTATTTTTTAGCTTTCTTCTAACGAACTTAAGATGAAATAAATGCTGAAGAAAGAGCTATTAAACAACAAAAAGATGATTTAAATGGTTAGAATTGCCGCCTAGACTCGGATTAATCACAAGGAACCCCGAATCATGGTGCTCTGCACAACTCTTAAAATCGATGATGAAAAAAGGGGTGGACTCTGTATGCTTCAGCCTATCGGATATAACTGCAAAGGTTGCAAGTATCCCTTTTGCCATAACCAACACTGAGATAGATATACTGAAGGAATTGGATGCCGTTCTTATTCGCCCTATAGGAAGAGGATCTTTAGAGGAGATAATATTTCGGCTCGATGTCCTGCGTAGGTTAGAGAAGAAAGGCTTACTCGTAATAAACCCTCCTAGATCTATAGAAATCTCTGCCGACAAATACCGCTCCCTGAGTTTGATGGAAGAAGAAGGGATACCTATCCCACCAACGATAGCTACCGAAGATTCTGAGGCTGCTTTAAAGGCCTTCCAAGAGCTGGGTGGAGATGTAGTCATCAAACCGATCTTCGGCTCCAGAGGCATGGGCATAGGGAGAGTTACCGATCCTGAGACCGCTTGGAGGATATTTCATACCTTAAGCTACACTCACCATGTTCTTTACATTCAGAAGTTCATCCATCACGGAACTAGGGACATGAGACTTTTCGTTGTTGGCGATAGAGTTATTGCAGCCATGTATAGAGAAGCAGATAGCTGGAAGACGAACATAGACCGAGGCGCGAGGCCTTTCCCTTTCGAACCTTCAAAGGAGCTTGAAGAGTTGGCTGTAAAAGTGGCCAAGACCATAGGGTGCAAAGTCTCAGGTGTAGATGTGATGGAGAGTGAAGAAGGGTATGTGGTCAATGAGATAAACAGCCAACCAGGCTTTAAAGGGCTCCAGTTGGTAACAAAGGTCAACATAGCAGATGAAATCGTGGATCATATAGTAGAAAATATTCGGCGGTAGTCTGTGCTCTAACTTCGTGGCGTATTATCGTCTTCTAAGGAATTGTATCGATTGATGGATGGATCTATCGTTTATGCCATCTCTAGAGCTTCTTTCAGTCGGATCTGGTATGGGCCGAGCTTTCCACCAAAGTTGACGGCAGATATCTTTACTACTCCAGGTACCTTTGACGCTGCTTTTATGCTTTCTGCCGTGGCCTTTTTGATAAGGTCCTCTGTCAACCCATTAAAGACGATCTCATATATGCTATTTACATCGGCGGGAACCTTCGATTCAGGCACTGTATCCTTTATAGCAGGACAGAAAGGATGATTGGTCGAAGCAGGCAACTTATACTTCATTGAACCGACTTTTGATCCTGAGCGGCAGATGCCTCCTGGAAAGGTAAGGACCACTCCCTCAACTTTACCTATGGCCTCTACTGCATCCTCCGTTGCTTGGAGGGCGGTCTTCTGGTCTTCAGCCATTATGAGCAGGTTGCCACCAGCCACTGCCTTCTTGAGGCCGAACCTATCCTCTATGAAGAACTCTCCTTCCATCACCGGAATCCTCCAGACCTTTCTCCCCCACTTGCTCTCTCTCTTTTGGTAGCCATCGCCAAAGAGGCTGAGGGACTTGCCCAATCTGGTGTATTTCTTGGCATCCAGTATACCATTGAAGGCAACCGTAGTCGGACAGGTTAGTATGCATTGACCGATTCGAGAGATCATCTGAAACTTCAACTCATGTAAAGTCCTGTGGTAGATCTGAATCATGGCTCCGGGCCTACCGTCAGGAGTCTTTTCTGGAGGTACCATCATGCCTTCGACACCAGCCTCTGCAGGGGATGCGATGATCGATGAAGCAAAGCCTGTAGCAGTCCTAGCGGAGGTCAAGGCCCACTTCTCGTTCTCAGCAGTTATCAGAATTCTACATGCAAGCATAGGGAAGGCTTCAGCAAAAGTATCTTCAACTTCTACATTAGACGACATGTCAAATCCCGCCTTTGGATAGCCAATCTTGGGATTTAAAATGTTTTGCTCATAGGATATGGAATAGGCGCACGATGAGGAGAAATTAAAGTAGAAAAAACTTATAAATGGTGAAAAGGCGCAATAGGTTGAGAAGATTTTGGCAGATATAAATGATATAATGAAAAAAATCCCTCAAGATTCTTTTGAAGAAGTTTCAGAAGGGATGGTCAAGATTCTTCTGGGCTCCAAGAATGCAGAAAAGATGCCTGAGAGGTTGGCCAAGGCGATACTCCGCTACTTTCAGAAAGATCAACTTACATTACCTGAGGGCATCAGAACACTTCTGGAAGCATCTATGAGTTTAGAGGAGGAAAAGACAAAGGATCTGCTTCAGGACTTCGGGATCAAGATTCTATGAGGTGGTCGATTTATGCCTAAATTTGCCATAGAGTTCGTTCCGACAGATGCCTATTGGAAAGTTGTTTACCATGCAGTACATGCCGAAAAAGCTGGTTATGACTACGTATGGATTACAGATCACTTCAACAACCGGAATGTTTACGTCCTTCTTACCAACATAGCCATTTACACAGACAGAGTCAGATTCGGGCCCGGAGTTACCAGTCCCTACCTTATCCATCCAGTAATGACTGCACAGTCCATGGCCTCGCTGAGCGAGATGGCTCCAAGGCGTGTAGTTTGTGGGCTTGGGACAGGGGACAAGACAACTTTAGATCTACTTAATATCGAGAGAGTAAAGCCCTTGAGTGCTGTGAGGGAGACTGTCCAATTGATTCGGGAACTCACTGTAGGAGAGGCTGTCAAATTGGAAGGTGATGTATTCAATGTTGCTGGAGCGAGGCTGAACTTTAAGGTAGCTGACCCTATCCCCATCTTCATAGGTGCTCAAGGACCTAAGATGTTATCATTGGCAGCCGAAATTGGGGATGGTGTCCTGATCAACGCTTCACATCCAAAGGACTTTGAGAACGCTATGGAGCATATCAGAGAGGGCGTTGAAAAGGCAGGTAAAAAGATGGAAGATATCGAGGTTGTAGCTGCCACGGCCTTCTCTGCTTCAGAAGACCCCAAGAAGGCTTTGAAAGCTGCTACACCAGTGGTAGCCTTCATAGTCGCAGGGAGCCCTGAATCGGTCTTACAGAGGCATAAAATACAGATCGAATCTGCTAATAAGATAAGGGAGGCTATTGGAAAGGGTAACTGGGGAGATGTATTTTCGAATGTTACGCCTGAAATGTTCGAAGCCTTTTCTATATGTGGCACTCCCGATACATGTATTGAGAAGATAGATCAACTATCAAAGATCGGTGTGACTCTCTTCATAACGGGCTCACCCATAGGTCCAAAGGTTCATGATTCGATAAATCTGATCAGCAAGGAGATAATGCCGCATTTCAAAAAGGCGTAAACAAAACAAAACAAAACAAAACAAAAGGTTCAGGTCTAAAATCGCTAGCTAACCCTCAAATCTGAAAACCGAATCATCCTCAGGAGTGGTTTCTAGAGGCTCTGATCTCTATCTGAAATTATATTATAATTAACTTAACGTAGTCCATCTTTCCGCTCGTCTGGAATAATCCCACTAAACGCTTTACCTTAACAGCATCGCCATCCAAGATAAAAACCTCGAGACAATTCCCCCCTTTTAAGTGGCTATGTATCTGTGTGTTGATTATGTCTTCAAATTCGTGCATTATCTCTGTCACTATATCTTCATATTTTTGGTTATGAACGACCAAGAGAATAGAATTTATTCTGCCAACTAATTTCTCCTTCTCTTTGCTGTCCGCTATCATCATCCTTAGCCCTGCCCTGATTAGCTCAGATCGTCCAGAGAAGCCAAGTTCTTTTTGAATTCTATCTACCTCCTTCAGAAAATCCTCCTTTAGAGATAGGCTAATAATTGTCATGATCGAACTTAGTTAATAATATATTTATAAATATTTTATTAATTATTATTAACAAAATATTTAAGTATTAATAACAA
>JACGUG010000074.1 GCA_024256285.1 archaeon | reverse complement strand
TGCTATCCTATCATAGAGTTATATATATAAGTTAGAGGTTTACTTACGTACAGATGTAATTGGAAGTATGGGTTTGAAGTCTTGATTAAGGAGGTATGGTAAG
This sequence comes from archaeon, assembly GCA_024256285.1. GTDB lineage: Archaea > Thermoproteota > Nitrososphaeria > Nitrososphaerales > JACAEJ01 > HK02M2. The sequence goes on along the minus strand of JACGUG010000074.1, from coordinate 4,736 downwards.
TATTCAAAATCAGACCCTTTTAAAATTAAAAAAATACCTCAAAATCGCAGGAGCAAACGAAATTGCACGGAGATATCTTCTACTGAATGGGTTTGATGGGGCATTAGCTACACTGGGAGTAATAATTGGCGCTTACATTGCAGGAGGGATCGATGCAAAGATAATCCTAAGTGCAGGCTTTGGTGCAAGTCTTGCCATGGGAATTTCGGGTGCTTGGGGCGCTTTCGTGGCAGAGAGGGCTGAGAGAATCAGATGTCTGAAGGAACTCGAGCAGGCCATGTTCACAGAATTGAAGAACTCTATAATAGAAAAAGCGTCGAAAGTAGCCACCTTATGGGTAGCTCTGATCGATGCCTTATCCCCCATCTTGACCGCTTTCATTACATTATCACCATTCCTTCTCTCTGTATATGGGTTGATGCCTTTAGATAGTGCTTTTATAGTAGCGATAATATTGAATATGGCAACCCTCTTCTCCTTAGGTCTATTCCTAGGCAGAATATCAAGGTCGAATATGATCCTACAAGGGGCTTTGATGGTCTTGACGGGCGTTATTACATTGTTTTTCCTATTAGCTCTAGGACTGGTGTTTTAAAGACATCGAATGAAGAGATGAACTTCAAACAACGATGTGCTAGCTTTCAGCCTCTTCTAGTGCTTACGTCTTTACATCATCGAATATAGGACAAAGAGCAGTATGAAGGTCAGAGATACTGTGTTTATCAGCTTTACAAGTACGTGTAATGAAGGTCCTGCACAATCCTTTAGAGGGTCTCCAAAAGTATCTCCTACTACGGCAGCTTTATGGGCTTCCGATCCTTTACCTCCGAAGGCACCTGCCTCTATGAGCTTCTTCGCATTGTCCCATGAAGCCCCTCCAGTATTCATCAAAAATGCGAGGAGCGTACCGCTTACAGTTGCACTCATGAGGAAAGCCCCGACAGCCACTGGCCCAAAGATGAAGCCCACTATTAATGGTACTGCGACAGGCATTATACCAGGGATTATCATCTCCTTTTGAGCCCATAATGTGCTGATGTCCACACACTTAGAGTAATCTGGTTTGGCACTTCCTTCCATCAGGCCTGGTATCTCTCTGAACTGCCTCCTTACCTCTTCCACAACCTTAAAGGCAGCCTTGCCTACAGCCCTTATGGCGTATGCACTGAAGATGAATGGGAGAAGGCCCCCTATGAATAAGGCCGCTATTACCTCGGGTCGAACTATATCGACGATCACGTCTGGTGGGGATATGCCTGCGATGCGTGCGTAGTCTGTCAGATAAGCTTGGAAGAGGAGAAGAGCAGCCAAACCTGCTGAACCTAAAGCATAACCTTTGGTGAGGGCCTTAGTAGTGTTCCCAGCAGCATCGAAGGCATCCATCTTATCTCTCATCTCTTTCTCTGCACCAGACATCTCTGCTATCCCTGCAGCGTTATCGACTATAGGCCCAAACCCATCCATACCAAGGATCATACCAGCTACTGAGAGCATCCCCATAGTAGCCACGGCTGTGCCGTATACTCCACCTATATGCCACCACTGAGTTGCCGTATACTCTGCCGGTGGTGGCACTTCAAGACTGAAAAGGCCACCAAGATAGTATCCTATGAGGATAGTTACAATTATGACTATTACAGGCAAGGCTGTGCTCTCCAATGAAACCGAGAAGCCGCTGATGATATTAACTGCAGGTCCTGTTGTAGACGAGCTAGCTATCTCTTTTACCGGTCTGTATTTTTTCGAAGTGTAGTAATCTGTTATAAAGAAGATAAGGACGCTCATCAAAACCCCTGCTAGGGCTGCCAAGTACAGGTTGACGCTAAGAATCGTATTGGCTACAAGAAAGTAAAGACCGAAGACGACGATAAGGGTGGTAGCTATCATCCCATTTCTCATAGGGACCATAGGGTCCTTGAAGTTACGAGCTCTGATGAAAGGCACACCGAGGATCGTACCAAAGATACCTACCGCCCTTACCAAGAGGGGGAATACCACAAAGAAGAAGTTATTCGTAACTAAAAATAGGGCTACGCCTATGAGCATGGCACCTATATTTTCAGCAGTCATGGACTCAAAAAGGTCAGCGCCCCTGCCTGCAATATCTCCTACGTTGTCGCCCACATTATCGGCTATAACTGCGGGGTTTCTAGGATCGTCTTCAGGGATTCCTGCCTCGATCTTGCCTACTATATCAGCTCCTACATCCGCAGCCTTTGTGTAGATTCCTCCGCCGAGTTGGGCAAATAGGGCTGAAAGGCTCGCTCCGAACCCCAAGCTGACTATTAGCTCTGGACTGCCGTAAAGATAGAAGAGCCCAGTAACTGCTAAAAGGCTCAAACCTACATTAAACAGACCCATGACAAGACCGCCGTAGTAAGCCAATTTCAGTGGCCTATCAAGGCCGTATCTGACGGAGTAAGCAACCTTTGCGTTAGCTCGAGTAGCTACATCCATCCCCACATACCCTGCAAGTAGAGAGAAGCCTGCTCCAATGAGGAAGGCGAAGGAGATGAAGGGAATGCCTTGATAACTTTGAAGGTCAAAGGCAACATATAGGATGACGGTAAGTATCATCGATATGACAGAGATGGTCTTGTACTGTCTCTTAAGGTAGGCTTTTGAACCCTCTCTTATGGCCTTCTGTATCTCCCCCATCTTAGGATTTCCGACTTCAAACCGATTCACATACCACGCCAAGTATATGGCGAATAGAAGGGCAACGATACCTGCTATAGGCGCCAATAACTCTAATGGATCACTGAGCATATACACCATTATCCTCCAATACGGCTATCTCCATCATCATTCCGTTCTTAAGTTTAACTGAAGGAGTAATGGACTGTAGCTCTGTTGCGATTCAAATCTAAAGATCAGCCTTCTCAATAAGGGCAGCTACCATGAAAGGGAGTAATGCTGTTGCCTCGCCATGTATCGTGACTTGTCTTGCTCTCGCCTTCACCTTGCCCCATGAAATTGCTTCCTTGATCTGAGCCCCACTAAGGCTACCATCATATTCGACAGCAGTGGTGATGTAAACCGCATAATCGAGCCCCCCTCTGAATTGATTCCACCAAAGTACATGATGCTTTGATATGCCTCCACCTATTATCAGGGCTCCTGTCGACTTTGCATCGAAGATAATTTCAGATAGAAGTTGCTCATCTTTGAGAATATCTATCTTGAAGTCTCTGTGAATCTGTGAGAATAGCCATACCTGGCTTCCAACAGCACCATCAGACAATCCTGGTATAACGATAGGTATGCCATTCTTCCATGCCCAATAGAGGATGGACCGCTCATCCTTCAAATATTCCCCCAATCTCTTGCAGAGTTCTACCGATGATAACTCTCTTACTCCTTCATCATACAATCCTTTAAAGAAGGGCTGAAGCTTTTTCTCTAACATCGGTCCATAAGCTTCACGAGGAACGATTACATTACCGAGTCTATGGTAACCTTCTTCGTGTAGCACTCTGTCATCTAGATCGAAACTTCCCTCATAGTAATCCCCCCACGAGCGTGCAAGATCATGATCCAAAGTTCCACAAGTTGTTACTATCACATCAAATAGATCGAGCCTTACGGCCTCTTTTAATATACCTCTTAATCCTGTAGCTACAGGGGCTGCTGGAAAACTTAGGAATTTTGTACATAACTCATTCTTCATCATATCTGTAAGTATCTCGACACCCTCTGCAAGGTTCCTTCCTACGAACCCTCCTGCATCCCTCATTTCATCTATTATCTCACTTATCGAAAAGGGCTTTTTGAGTTCTATATCTCGGACAGGTCTCAGGTCTGATAACTCCATCTTTACCATGCTCTGATCTGGATCTGTGTCGCTATATTTTTGTCTTGTGTGCTCCTACTTCAGATCGATGCTTGTTCGTTTCGCAGAAAGGAAATCTAGGATAATGGAAATTTCTGTAAGTTCATCGACTCAAAAATTCTTCGATCACCTTTTTTGGAATCCCTTTTTTCTCTATTTCGGCTTTAGCCTCAGATTCTGTCAAGCCCTTTCCTATCAGCTTTTTAAAGAGGTTGGTAACTGTCTCCTTTACTTCCCAAGGATATATTATCCATGCCTCCGTCTCTTCTAAAAAATACTCAGGCTTGACCACAGACCATGGCTTATAATGGATCGTGCAGACTCTTACCTCCTTTGCACCCTTCTTTCGAATATAATCTTTCACTAACTGCAGACTATGGCCCATGTCGGCTACATCATCGACTATCAGAACCCTCTTCCCCTTCAGATCGTATGGAATCTTTTGGGTGATTTCAGGCCTTTCTTTTGTCTCTTTAACACCATGGTAGTATTCCACCCCTACTATCTCGCTTTCCACACCGAGCTTGTCTGATAGAACTGCCACTGGTATGAGACCGCCCCTTGATATACCTATGAGGATGTCTGGCTCGAACTTGCTCTCCTTTACGATCTTGGCAAGCTTCGAAAGCATTTCATCTATATCCTTCAGACTTGGCATTATGAACTCGGTTTTACCGATCTCCATACGATTGATTTATTATTGAGGGGTGATAAGCTTTATGGGTATGGACCTTGAAAAAGACTCCTGTCGATATCACTTTACATGGAAACCTGGTCAACGTATATGCAGGCATAATATCCCAGTCTTACATAGGAATAAAAGATGGGATTGTTACATACGTGGGTAGCAATCCTATAGGATCGAAAGAGCTGATAGAGCTAGGATCGAAGTATATCCTGCCAG
>JACGUG010000013.1 GCA_024256285.1 archaeon | reverse complement strand
CACAATTTACCTTGTTGTTAGAGAGATTTTGCAAGGTTTTGCAAGCCGCATATTGGGTGGGAAAGGGGGATTGGAGATCTTAGAAGGGCGTGATTGGGATCGTATCCTTAACGATCTAGTTTCAAGGGCAAAGGATATGCTCGGAGCGAAGCTTTTATCACCCCTTGAGAGAGGTAGAGGTTTCAAAGTTGTATTCGATAGTGAAGCTGCTGGCGCTTTCGCTCATGAAGTAGCTCATCTGTTGGAGGCCGATGTCTTTCAGGAGAAATTCTTCAAAAACTTGAACGTACCCGAAGATCTGGTCATAGAGGACAATCCTATGATCCCTGGAGCTTATGGATCCTTTACATGGGATGATGAAGGTGTCAGAGGAGTAAAGAAGACACTCCTTAAGAGGGGTGAGATAGGATTATTACATACAAGGCTCACTGCAGGAGAAGGTGAAATCCCTGGCAACGCCCATGGAATCACTCATATGCCACGCCCTACAGTCAGCAATGTATACATAGGGCCATCTGATTGGAGATTGAAAGAGATATTCGAAGATACAAGAAATGGGATATATGTAAGAAGTCTGGTGAGGGCCGAAGTCGATACATCGGATGGCAAATTTGAGTTGATTCCTGAGATAGCTTATCTCATAAATAAAAAGGAGTTGAAGACGCCTATTAAACACTTGAAGGTGGCGGATAGTATAAAAAACGCTATTCAAAGGATTGATGCTATAGGGAAGTTGGCTACTTTACGCCCCAATGTAGAGAAAGGTTTCTGCATCTCGGAAGGCGGCCCTCACATAAGGATTGACGGCGTATGTTGTCTTTGATCAAATCTCATAAAACAAAACCCACCGTTGTGCCTTTCAAAAACATCTCAATAAAAGTTAAAGCAAGTACGATTGCCAGAAAGATCATCGCCCTTGATTCTCTGACTCTGTAAAGAACCCTTGGTCCGATATAGAGCTGTAGGATGAGAGAATAGAAGGCTGCAAATAGAGCTATGTAGGGCAAAAATCCACCGAGGATACAAGGGCCGACTCCGTAACATGCAGCCTTCCAAGCATTTAAGACCGATCCTCTACCGTCCATCAGTCTAAAGACTAGGTGTAAAAATCCTGTTAATAACAACAATATGACAAGGGCGAGGCCCATGATCAAAAAGGCTTCAATCAGATATGAAGAGGTTCCATATCGAGTTAGCAAGGTACCTTCCAAAAATCGATAGGCCAGAATTTGAGCCTGGTAAGATGAGGAGGAGTCCGTACTCTCAATTCCAAGATAGTTCACGATAGGTGTGAGGATGGAAAGAATCGTCGTGATCAACAGAAAGAATCTGAAGGCAGGCTTCCAGTCTTCATCTCTAACGTTTTCAAAGAATTCGATCGGATTTTTGAGTAAGTCAGACAACCTCACTTGAAGTCATCACCTTCTTAATCTCTCTTAGAAATCTTCTCAAAAAATCAAATCTACTTCTTCAAATCTTCAAGGATGAGTAGAACTTGATCGTAACTCTTGGCGAAGATATCTCCCCTTCCTTGCATGGATAGTCTATCCAACCACTTGTTGATTAAACTTTTATTTCTCAATCTTTTCTTTATATCGCTTTCTGAGCGCATTTTTAGAAGTTATCCTCTCTTTATGGATAGTATATTGTCACTAAACAGAATTGAAATTAACTTAAAACCATTTTTACATTGTGAATGGATAAGTTAAAATTACCTTTTATGCTGATTGAAAAAGTGACCAAGAATGCATTGAGGGAAGAATCATAATAGTTATGGTTGGATAACAATGCTGTCTCTATGCCACGATAAGAAAATTTTCTCGGTAGGTGAAAAGGCGGAATGTTTTTATTATAATTCATCAGAGCAAAGATATTTTGTAAAAATATCTATGTAATAATCAATAAATTCAAAGGTAATTATCAATAAATTCAGACAACGGTCGATAAATTCAAGGCGAACAAAAGGAGTGTAGGTGTGTAGTGATGGTTGAGCTTTACAAAATTGGATCAGATGGTCAGATACTAGAAATAAAAAGAGAACCTATTTCTGAAAAAGCAGCAGTAGCAGAGCTTAGAAATTTCATAATGGCAAACGAAAGGATCTTGGGAAATGTAGCCCTTTTGGACAATAACATAGAAACATCCGATGGCACACAGGGGCATGTCTGGGGATTAGACATGCTTGATTTAAGACCAGTGATAGTTGAGCTAAGAAATATGATTACAGGGATCGAGGCAATACCCCAGATATTGCCTTACTTTGCTTTCGTCAAGTCCAATCCCGATGCTATGAAGTTCAGGATCTCATCTAATGTGAAATTAATGCAGAAGTTAGAAGGATTTGAAGTAGATCTCGATAAGCTTAACAAGGGATTAGAAGAAGATCCAAAGGTGATCCTGGTCGCCCCTGCTTTCAAGAAGGAACTTCTAGATGTAGTGAATTATGTCAAGTTCGGTGTCAAACTTGTAGAAATCTCTCGATATAAGACAGAAGATGGGGGAGTCGTAGTTGTAATAAACAGGCCTGAAATCCCCGTTCCTTCTTCAGCTACGTTTAGAGTGATGGGGGCATGGGCGTACCCTTCTATCGAAAGACCACATGATGAGAGCGAAATGCCACATGAGGAGATAATTGAGAGTGAAGAACCGCGAGAAATAGCGCAGCCAACTCCGATAAGTTCAAGGGTATTTAATTACTTATTCGGAGACTGACCTAGGTTAGTGAAACCTAAAATCCTAAGAAATAACGGTTAGATTCAGCAATACTTTCGTAACTTAGAAATTGATCAAACGGTGGGGTTTTCTCCTAGGATTAGATTCTTTTCTCTCACTGGCGAATCCAGCAACTCAACTCAACAGCCCTTTTCAAGACGAGAGGGTGTTAGTGGAAAATCCGACCCAAAGATAACCTTTGACGGACCCAACCTCTTTACAGTACGATCTATGAAGAAGTAGGTATTCCCAGAATCTCCAAGTAGACGTTATCATTCATGGAAGAGCAAGAGTATAGATGTCCCAAATGTGAAGTTAAAGGGGTTAGGAACAAAGCACGTTCTCATATAGGTATTTTAAGCTTAAAGATGGGAGGAAGTTGGTTATGTCTATCATACCGTTATCGATAATCATGGAAGGCTAAAACAACATTCGATTAGTGTTAAAGCCCCACCTAGACCCCCCAAAACTATAAAATCAGATATATCTGTTATTAAAGGTCTTTTGGACGAATCTGACATAGAGCTATTAAAGAAACTTCATAATAGTTTGATCAAGTCTAAAAATAAAAGTCAAGCTAGAGTGATGGAAAAGATCTTGGAGATAGAAGGAGGCACATGGTAATCTACACTGATCGATTAATGGACTTTTGCTCTGAAGTTGCTACTTTGAGAGAAGGAGCATGCTCAAGATATTTGATCATACTTTCAAGCTCTCTTTTCACTTCTTTGAGCAGGGATATTTCAACCTTTAGGTTCTCAGCCCTATCCTCTAGTCTTGCTAACACAAGGCTTTCCTCAACCATCGCCTTCTCTTGCTCTAGCCGATCTACTTTTTTCATCAACTCTTGCTTAACCTTGTCCACCGCCTTTATTTTGTCATGAAGCTCCTCTAATTTGTCGGTTTCTATAAGCTTTAGACCCCGTCTGCCTACCACAAAGGGAAAGTTTGCATTGCATTTAGTACACCAGTAGATCCCTACTGTAAAATCCACAATCTCCCCGTTTTTTTGGGGCTCTACTATAGGCCATGTTCTAAGGGGCTCTGATACTTTCGAGTGACAGGTAGGGCAGGTAGGCATAACCCCACGAACTTAGTTTATATAGATGTAAAGTGAGTTTCTTGTGGTCGGGTGTAGTTGGCGATCTCTTGCTCTAAGTTGCTCCTTTCTGCCCTTAGGTCTGAGACTTCATTCTCCAATGCTTGAACTTGATGCTCTAGCTTTAGGAGGGTAAGGTTCTCTCTTAGACGTGGTATCTCCTCTAGCAGTGCAACCTTTTCAGCCTCTAAGGCCTGTATCTTCTCCTCTAACTCCTTTTTCTTATCATCAAAGGATTGAATTAGCTCCATTTCGGTTATGTTTAAGCCTTCACATACTTCACCTATAAAGTGAAAAAGTATCGGCACAATGGTGAAACTCTTTAGATACTAAGGTCGTGTTCAGCTACCACAAGCCAGAGCAACAGAAAGCAAGATGTATTTTTGACTGGAAAAGAGTCTCTATGCATGTCTGCAACTATTCTCCTGAGAAGATCAAAGGCTCAGAAAAATCTAACGGGCTTATGGAGAAGGGATGGATATCTATCTCCAATCCTACAAAGAGAATGATATCTTAAGACCAATAGACTTAGGGAAATGCTTAGGGAAGTTGAGGAACATATCTGCCCAAAAGTGAGGGCTCTCTGTACTGATCTTCTCTTCTAGGATTTCCTTGAAATTCCTGTTCACGAACTATGGATATCATAGGGTAGTTTATACTAACTCTTTGGAATCTTGCTCTTTACTTTGAGCATATAAACATTTGAGCCATCTTCCCTGGTAGAGGATGAAAGCATTCTGTTTTTCTTCTGTTAGGAACTCGACGGACTCCTTCAACCCCTTCTTAAATTTATTATAGTGTTGTTCATCATTGAAAAATGCGACAACATAGTCTCTTGGCTCTGTAAGTAGTTTAGGTGGTTTTTTAGTCGTTCTTCCCTTCTTGGACATTTTACCATCAAAAAAGGTTACTACAGATAGAGATTTAATTATATCTATTAACATTATGATTCTAGGGTATCTCAAAGCGAGGAACTAGGCGAGCAACACTGGGCTGAAGGTTAGACGCCCAATTTCAGGCTTAACTTTAAATTACACGCGCAAAAATGAACATATAATCTCCCACCCTATTGGGGCAGGGTATAAGATAAGCTCCTACACCCTATTTTTTGTGGTATGAAATGAAGTTTGAAGAAAGATTGTACTGGTTGGTAACAACCTTTTCTGATAAGAGAGTAAAGGTCGATGACCTCAAGAGATTCTTTCTCAAAAGGTACATAGGCTTCAATGCCGACGATGAGAACTCCAAGCGAAGTTGCCAATATCAATCTAGAAACGGGAAAGAACAAGTGGCTATCCCTAATCAAGAAAAGCCTCGACCACCGTTCTTTTGACATCACGAATTTGACACCATAAGACTTTACAGAACTTCTTTACACATAATACATATATCTGAGTCTTTTAAAGGACGGACATGAATAAGACAAAGATCGTTCTTGTAGCTCATGATTCTAAGAAAAAGAGCATGGTCGAATGGGTAGCCTACAACAAAGAAACCTTGAGAGACTCAGAAATCTGGGCAACCGAAAGTACTGGAAGGATAGTCATGAAAGAAACGGACTTACCAGTGAATCTACTTCTTCCTGGACCTTTCGGAGGTGATGCTCAGGTAGGTGCTATGGCTGCTGAAGGGAAGGTAGACGCAATTATATTCTTCTGGGATCCGCTGACTCCACAAGCCCATGATGTAGATGTGAAAGCTCTCTTACGTCTGGCAGTGTTGCACGATGTTCCCATTGCTTGTAATAGAAGTACTGCAGACTTCTTCATATCTTCATCTCTGTTCAGAGATTGTAAGCGTTACATGGATGAGCGCAAGAAACTAAAGATTTCAGAAATAAATGGTATGGAATACTTTTCGCTAAAATGAGAATAATCGAAGGCTCTTGGGAGAACTACCTAGACAATATTTAGCGAAGGTTATGTGAAACCAAATATTCAATGTGTCCTATAAGAAACCAAAGTTCAGCGGGTCGCCCCGAGATATATATGTTATAATTAAAGGTTGTTTTAAGAATAAAATCCAAGTAAATACTCCCTTGTCACGCCTGAATACCCACTTCTTTATCAGGCCTTCAAAGCCCCTCATCACCAGCACTGCAGAAGATACGGCCAGCCAGACCTGGAGCCCAAGATCAGGGCGTCGGCGCCGAAGATGATAGTTAATATGACCGCGCCTAGGAAGACCCCTACCCAGAAGCTCTTGGACCCAATAGTTTCTCTGTCCGGCATCATATCACATAGACCCTTCCCTTGGTTTTGACCTGATATTGAAATCTACAAGGACATAGATATATATGTAGGTGTCTCTACTCTCATTCAGCGAAACTAAACGCGAGAGGTGATAAGATACGAGTTACGGACGCGGAAGTGGCTATGGACGTGGCAGTTTCGGCGGACCTAGGTCCTTCAGATCTAAACCTGTCGAAATGGGCAAGGAATACGATGTTAGCATTACCGAAATCAGCAGACGTGGCGACGGAGTAGCGAAGATCGAAGGATTTATCGTTTTCGTCCCCGAAACTAAAGTCGGACAGAAAGCAAGAATCAAGATCGTTCAGATGGGAAACAGACATGCCAACGGCCAGATAGTCGAAGCCGTAGAAAAGGAAGAAGAGGCTGAGTAAGCTTCTTATGGGAAGCATACTTGTGAGATGTCGAAGAGACCTGGCGGGAGGCATGTAAAGTAAAGTCATTCCGCCATATTTTTTATAATAAAGATATCATAATTGTGATAGTTAACAACGGTAGCAAATAGGAGCGCCCTCTCTTGCTTGCCTTTGAGGGCTGGGGGATGGGAGTAGTAAATAGGATTATATGATTAGCGAAAGAATAGTAGATATAGTAGGGTTCGTATTTGACAGGTGCTATGGGAAATGGAGAGGTTTATGGAAGGTAAAATTTGTATGGTGACAGGTGCTACTTCAGGCTTGGGCGAGGTTACAACTAGGGCTCTGGCAGCAAAAGGCGCAACAGTGATTGTCCATGGTCGTGACCTAGTAAAAAGTGAGACTACTGTTAGAAACATAAAGGAGCAGACTGGCAACTCCAATGTTGAGTTTATGCTTGCTGACTTTTCGGTTCTGAGTGACATTCACCATCTTGCTAAGCAGTTTATGAGCCGATACCAAAGGCTCAAAGTGTTGGTGAACAATGCTGGAGCGTTTTTTTACAAGCGTCAAGAATCAGTTGATGGGATTGAGATGACATTTACCGTCAACTATCTCAGCCACTTCTTATTGACCAATTTATTACTCGATACATTGAAAGCTAGCGCTCCATCTCGCATCATCAATGTCTCGTCTGGAATACATAAAAGGGCGAATATCAATTTCGAAGATATACAGAGCAGACGCAAGTATTCAGGAGCGGGGGCATATGGTCAGGCCAAGCTCGCCTTGGTGTTGTTCACCTATGAGCTGGCGCGCCGTCTGGAAGGGACGGGTTTAACTGTGAACGCTGTTAACCCAGGATTGGTTGCGACTAAGTTTGGCTTAGATGGCAGCAAGGTCATGGCTTTCATGAAACGACTGATTAACGTATTTGGACAGAGTCCAGAGCAAGGTGCACAGACGATCATCTATCTGGCTACATCTCCAGAAGTTGAAAATGTTTCGGGGAAGTATTTCGAGAAGAAAAGATCGGTCGAATCATCCAAAGCTTCTTACGACGAAGCAACTGCCAAGAGACTTTGGCAGATGAGCTTTAAGATGGTAGGTCTTTGACCTGAGTATTTCATCATTTCCACTAGATTGTTCTAATTATATCTGAGGCATGAACATTTACAATTAATCTATAAATTCTTCTGAAATCAATCGTGCTAATCTTTTGATATTCTCTATAGTATTTCCAACTGGGAACTCCTGAACTTTTAATAATATCTTATCCATTTTGGTGGTTAACCTTTTTGGTAAAAATAGATAGATGCTTTGAACTTTAGGGGTTGAACAGGGCGCTGAAGGGGGACTGCTGAATGTCTCAAGAAGCCAAGAAAGAGATCATCGAATTAATGCTGGAAGGCGAGGACCTGGAGATGTTCAGGGCCCTAAAGGAGTGGTTGGGCATAGAGGACGACGAGAAGGAGGTCAGGAAGTGGGTCGCCGAAACCGTCGTGGAAGGGGGTGTGATGGACCAGCTGAGGACGTATGATGTCGAAGACATGGTGAGGATCAGAGAAAAGTATTGCCTGAAGGAGGACTGCTGAAATGGCCCAGAAATCCGAACTTTCACCGCTACCCTTCCTTCTTCATATCGTCTATCATATCCACCAAAGGTTAAGCGTCTCACTTTACGATTATGCTCAGACCTACGCTTGAAATTAGTAGCGCTACGAATTTTACCGTAAAGACAAGACTAGCGAATGGGAAGTTTAGGATGTATTTCTGAGTATCTTATTTATCATTACCCATCTTGTCTATGACGGCTCTTAACATCTTATATCGATCATCCGTGACTAAGCCAAATAGTCAAATATAGGACTTGCCAGAAATAGGAGCAATCAAAATTGAAGGAAGTTAAGAAGGAAGGTAAAGATTACAGTATTCTAGGAATAATGTGCTTCTTCATCTCAGGCTTTCTCCTCTTGGCTTGGATACTTTACATGTTATGGGAAATCGAGAAAGCTCCTATCATCATAGAACTATTCATGCAATTTAGCGGCTTTGTCGGCGGAATAGCTTTTGCCTTGTTGGCTGTTGGTACAAGACTGATCATAAAATCGACACATACAAGCAAAAATTAACAAATTCGATAACTATAAAATTGGTGAAATTTGCCTTTAACCCCTTTCCATCATCCTGTAGCATATGCGATCTACAAGCTTGACAGAAGGCTTAGTCTCCCAGGATTGGTGGTTGGCTCGATGTTTCCGGATCTAGAAATACCTATCATCTTTCTCTTATATCATGATCTCTCATTTCATTTTCCTGAAGATTTTTCCAGCAACTCTCTTATCTTAACCAATTCATTAAGAATCTTCAAGTTGGTATATTCTTCATAAGTCTCAACTGCTACTGGTTTTTTACCTCTGACAAACTCCATTATCTGCTCTCTTAATTCCTCAAACTGTTCAATACCATCTATTCTTATTTCAGCAGAACGCCCACTAGATTGTCCTGAATAGCCGGCAGTCTGGATTTTGAGAGATGCTATTCTAAACCCTCTTGAGATAGGGCCTTGAGCAATATCCACGTTCGTTATCCTGTTGTAGGGGACTATCCCTGTTTTCTTGAACCAAACTCCCCTTCTCCATGTCATCTCACTGTTAGTAAGTTTATAGAGTATCGTATCATAGAATCTTGGAATCCAGTAAGCTGTGAAGATCAAGATAACCAGTATTGGTAATAAAATGCCAAGACTGACTATAACTACGACTATAAATGGAGCGAAGATTATTACAGGGATATACCATGTTAGAACAACAATGGGAATTGCTAACATCAAATAGATGAAGTAGAGCCTTTTAAATTGTGGAGCAGGTTTAAATTCTTCACCAATTCTTATTTGAGTTTCTTTCATGTCTATAATCTTTTAATCGTATTATCGACAAGGGTTAATAAGTTCTTTCACAAGAACCATAATAGATCGATCTGTGGTGCTGTAATGATGCCTAAGATGTTAAAGAGAGCATTGGAGAAAGTTCTAACGACCGATGAAGTGAATCAACAGACTCGGGTTCCAAACATAGGTATCAACACTCCTGCTAAGAAAGCAGATGAGCATACTTGCGCTCTTGACGATTGGATCTATCTGTTGGACAAAGATAAGGATTATACTTGACCTTACGCTATTTCAAGCATCTGTATTCTGGACAGTCTAGGTATGGACCACAAGGCCATAGAGAACTACAATAAGAAAAATGGGACAATACTTATGTAGTTTTGACATGTTAATTGAAGATGGAAAATAATTATGCAAGGAGATGAAGGGGAAAAACTAAGAAGAATTAATTGGGCTATTTGGTTACCAGTATTGGTGGCAATAATAGGTGCTTTTATTTGGTTTTTCATTTTTGTAATACTAAATTATGGTGCTTAACGGAATTATCGATGTGACTCAAATGGAGGCTTAATAATTTCTATAAAGAACTTAACCAATAAAATTTCAATTTAGGTTATTCCGTCTGAATCGTGCCTCTATCTATCTCATAACAAGATTTCTTAACTCTTCGGTCTTTAATGATTAATTATTATAACTTTAATTTAAGAATAACATTTAATTATAAGATATTATTATCGTTATCGATGAAAAAGGCAATAGCCTTCCTAACTGCTTTAATTCTCATACCTTCTGGTTTGATGATTCTTTCAGCATCATCAATAAACTGTGCAGAGACTGAAGCACAGGTGCCATCCTATTCAATTGGGGATTGGTGGAAATATAGATTCAACGAAACAGCCACATGGGGTATGAATGGTAACATTACTATGAAAGTCATCGGAGAATCCATGGTAACGGTGTTCAATACCGAATATGATTGCTATGAAGCAGAAATAACAGGCGAAGGAGAGGCGATCGACCCTTTTCCCTATCTACCTGCAACTTGGACAATGATTGGAAAGGAGTACTGGCAGAAATCCGATCTAGCCCCTGTCAAGAGCGATTCAGTTATTGAATGGGATATTACATTAGATCCTTTCACAAAAATGAAAGTAATTATGAATGTGACTTATAGTCCTCCATTTAATAACTCAGATTTCCCATTAACTGTAGGGAAGACTTGGTCTATCATTACGAATGTGAACACCACGATCAAAGTTATAATAGACAGTACCGAGATATCAGACATAACAGAAACTGTTGAGATGAACTATAACTTTGAAGTTCTTGGGACAGAGATGATAACAGTAGTTGGAGGCACATTCGACACGATTGTCGTTAGAGGGATAGAACAAGAGGGAGGTCATGAGGACTACTATTATCCCCCAGAGGTCCGTAACATTGTCAAGAGTTTACATTATGATGTAGAGGATACCTTAATACAAAGCTTAGAGTTGATTGAGTATACGTTACATCACGAAGTTCCCTTTGATTACACCCAAATTATCATCTTAGCAGTTGTAATCGTTGTAATAGCAGGTGTTGCTATCATCTACTTTATGAGAGGGAAGAAACCACCTACTCCATCCGAGGCACCAAGGGCAACAGCACCGCCGACTTGATCTCCTGAAGAAGTCCTTCTATTAAGGAAATCGTACAAGGTAGATGGATAGTGATAACTACCTTAAAATTTCATGAAGGTGATTTCCTACGAATTATTAATTATATCTATTAACATTATGATTCTAGTGTATCTCAAAGCAAGGAACTAGGCGAGCAACACTGGGCTGAAGGTTAGACGCCCAATTTTAGGCTTAACTTTAAATTATACATCATAGTCTATCTTGGTATGTGCTCCGTTGGAATCATCATAGGAGATACCTCTCTAAAATACTCTTTCCCTAACCATCCGATGAATAGCAAGAGAGTCGAGTCATTCTGGCAGATACTCAAAGATGAAGGTCTAATTGGTAGGGAGAATGTAAAGATCATCGAGCCTATATCCGCAAGCGAGGATGTTCTACTTCTCTTTCATACAAAAGATCACATAAATTTTGTGAAGAAAGCCTCTGAACATGGTTTTGGCTATCTTGATAGAGGCGATACCCCAGCTTATAAAGGAGTCTTTGAAGCATCGGCTTATTCTGTAGGTTCCACTATACTTGGTTTGGATATGGTCATGAAGAAAGAATTGGATCATGTCTTTAACCCAACTGGGGGATACCATCATGCTAAAAAGGACAGGTCTGAGGGATTTTGCGTATTCAACGACATCGCCATAGCGATAGTTCATGCAAAGAAGATTTATGGTCTGAAGAGGATACTCTACGTCGATATAGATGCCCATCATGGCGATGGCGTCAGCTATAGCTTCTATGACGATCCGACTGTGTTCACAGCAGACATACATGAAGATGGAACTTATCTTTATCCGGGGACTGGGTTCAGCCATGAGACAGGTTCGGGGGAGGCGGAGGGAACCAAGCTAAACATAACCTTAGAGCCTGAAGCAGGAGATAAGGAGTTCAAAGAGGCATTCATCAAAGTCGAAGAGTTTGCCTACCAAACAAAGCCTGAATTGATCATCTTTCAATGTGGCGCAGATGGATTAGTCAACGATCCGCTTACACATCTGCGCTATACAACAGAAGCACA
This sequence comes from archaeon, assembly GCA_024256285.1. Classification (GTDB taxonomy): domain Archaea; phylum Thermoproteota; class Nitrososphaeria; order Nitrososphaerales; family JACAEJ01; genus HK02M2. Next base: position 9,405 of record JACGUG010000013.1, on the reverse strand, counting down.
CAGATATTCGACGGAAAGGTTACATGATATCTCACATGAACTTTGTGATGGCAGGATAATAGCCCTAGGTGGGGGGGGTTATAATCTGAATAATGTTGCAACTGCTTGGCTCGAAGTAGTGAAAGGGTTTATGGACTGATTTGATTCTCCACTGTAGTAAATCTTTGAAGCCTTTTGATAGCCTGTAGCTTCTCTTTGCGGCCAATCTGAGCTTGCTCTACAGCATCATAAAGGATTTTGATAGACCTGTCCATCTCCCTTCTATCGATAGGTCTTGGGACTCCATCCTTCCCACCAAAGGCAAAGGAGTACTTCACAGGGTCTCTCCAACTTGCTTCTTTGCCATATACCAGTTCAGAGATCAGAGCCAAGGCTTTAACAATGGAAGGCCCAACCCCCTTAAAGGTCAGGAGCTCTTCGTAATCCTTTGGCTGAAAATCGTACAATCTCTTAAAGATTGCCCAATTCAGTTTCTTTGGCATCGAAAAACCCTCAACATTCGCAATCTTGATCGAGCCTTGATCCTGAATCCAAGGGTCTAGTGTAGAAGGGGCACCGATTCTCTTGATGGATGAGATAAGGTTGTTTGGGTCTCCCTTCACCAAATCGACACATGTCTTTCTATTCTCCTCTGCTTCTCTTGCTGTCATATTAAGAACAGATCGCCTTCTTACATCACCTACTATCGCTTCGTGGGGCTCAACAACAAAGTCGCCTAAATTCTCAGAAAGCCAATGGTAACGCCTTGCAGTTCTATCTTGAGCATTCATTCCTTGCTGAACGACGGACCATTCTCCTTCCTCTATCATGAAGAATGCATGGTGATACAGTGGGTAGCCTGCTTGGATGGCTACATTGTCAACCTTTGCGCAGACTTTGCTAGCATACTTTAGCCTCTCTACTTTAGAAGATGATAGGCTGAACTCTTCGCCGATCTTATCTATTTCAGACTGAGTTCTTAAAGAGGCTTTTCCCTTACCACCCGCAACCATGATCCCATATTCTTCGCTAGAAAGAACTCTTTTCAATACACCTGTAACAACAGTAGTCAAGCCCGATGAGTGCCAATCGAATCCCAGTACACAGCCCAAAGCTTGAAACCAGTACGGATTTGAAATCCTTCTTAAGAGTTCACGAGTTCCATGTTCATCGACTATAAGCCATGTAATTTCTTTCGATAGATTCTCCATCCTAGAGATCAGCCATCTTGGGGCATGCCCCCCATGTAAAGGTAGGATGGTAAACCCTGTCCTCTTCAACCCAATTCCATGCTTTTATTACACTAGTTCTAATTTATATTTATCTTGAAGTGCATCCAAAACCACTCGAAAATCTTATACCAAACCATCTTTATCACTAGCCTATGAAAATTTCTTTAATGAAGGGCTTCTGTTTCGGTTTAGCCTCCGGTGTTATTACTACTTTAGGCATGATTGTAGGGCTATATGCCAGCACCAATTCAAAAATGGCGGTCATAGGGGGCATTGTGGCAATAGCCATTGCCGACGCATTATCCGATGCCTTAGGCATACACATCTCCGAAGAGGCAGAGTGCCAGCATTCAACTAAAGAAATCTGGGAATCGACGATTTCCACTTTTCTGTCCAAGTTTGTTTTTGCATCTACATTTATCGTTCCCGTCTTATTCTTAGAGCTCTACATCTCGATTACGATAAGTGTTATATGGGGTCTGTCCTTGATTACATCGATAAGTTTTATTATGGCTAGACAACAAGGCAAAAAAAGTCATAAAGTGATTCTGGAACATCTGTTAGTTGCAATAGTAGTTATTATTGCAACTTATTACGTAGGTGAATGGATATCTACTACTTTTATTTGAGAAAGATATTAAGAGATCAATCACTATCTCAAAATATGATGTAGAGATTTATATTTTTAAAGAAGCCAATCGGCTAAGGCGATCTGGTATGTGTTGTAGTATTTTTTGGCTGTCACTATACCTCGTGTGGAGAGTCGGTAAAGGATTCTGTGGGTCTTGACTCTGGTGAAACCCGTTTTTCTTGAAATGTCTCGTTGAAGCATCTTTCCTCCAGCGTTCATCAACAATTCGACGACTTTCTTTTCATCATCCTTCAAGACTCTCAAGACAGCCTCAAGTGACCTTTGCTCCCTAGGTAGGGTTGTTTCAGTCGAAGGCTTCTGTTCAATATCTGGAAATATAAACAGATAAGCCAGTAATCCAATCATGAATGTTACAGGAACTATAACAACTGGGATCCAGATGTTGATTTGTGCCCCCATCCCATGCCTCATTCCTGGGAATTCCTGCGGAACGTAAAGATAGATCATGATATATGCCAGGGCGCCTACCAAAATTGAGAACGCCAAAAGGAAGATTACTGTTCTAATCCGCACATTTCATGCACAAAATATTTCAAATCACTTCGACTTATAAGTTGTTTCACTTTTTGAAACGTTTGTTACACCGAACTTCTAAATCCCATTCAAACTATATTTTTAAGGGAATTAAGAGGAGGTGAAAAAATGAATGGAAAAATAAAAGCTGTCGTGATAGTTGCTTTGATTCTGATTTTTGTCTCATCAGCCATCTATGTGGCCCCAACATTGGCCTATCCAAACGGTACAATGGACCAGATGTGTAATAAGGATATGAACAGAATCGGAGGCAGAGACTGCGTATGTGACTGTGACCAAGACCGAAATCAAATACGAACTCAACTTCGAGAGTGCACTCAAAATCAACCAAGTACGGGATTTACAAATTGGCACCACTGCTGTGAGCATCAGCACAGATACCAAAACATGCTTTCACCATAATGTTGCAGTGTTGTTTTGGCAAACGAAAATTCCTATTTTTTTCTATCGGACTTCTCATCTGTTCAGATTCACGGGGGCTACATCCATCTTTAATTTCGATAAAAAACCCAGCAACCATGAAATCAAGCCTATAGAGCAAGTAGATGAAGTGTGTTCTAAAGCATATGAAAATCGTCGATCACTGCTACTCGATATGACTACTTTTTGACCAAATGGTTACAACTTCTTATTCCCATCTGGATGTAGTAGTATTTGTGGTGTCCTTGGCCTAAGATCTTAGAAGGGGTAATGAATAAAGAATATATAGGATTTTTACCATATACATCAAGGTGAGAAATTTGTTTAGAGATGAAGACATCGATGAGTGGTTTAGGAGACGTTGGCGTTGGCCAATCTTCAAGAGCAGGTTCTTCGAGGATATCGACAAGATGTTCGAGGATATCTTTAAGGATATAGAAAAGGAAGCCCCAGAAGACTTCATAAAGGAGCGTAGACTTCCTGACGGGCGCATAATTAAAGAGTTCGGACCCTTCGTCTATGGCTACTCGGTAAAGATAGGTCCCGACGGAAAGCCTATTGTAAGGGAGTTCGGTAACGTCAGACCATCTACTCCAGCTTTTCCCTTTGGAAGGCCGAAGATGGAACTTAAGAAAGAAAGGGAGCCCTTGGTGGATGTACTTGATGTAGGAGACTCGATCAAAGTAGTTGTAGAGTTGCCTGGGGTCGAGAAGTCGGACATAAACCTCGATTCTGCCGAGAAGACCATGACCATATCTGTGGATACCGAAGCCCGAAAGTATTACAAGAAGGTCGAACTGCCTGCAGAGATAGACCCAGATAGTGCGAAAGCATCTTACACCAACGGCATCCTAGAAGTGGAGGTCAAGAAGGCTGTACCGACCACAAAGGGTAAACGCATCAAGGTAGAGTAGAGTAACCAGCAGTCGAATACTACCTAAAACTCCTCTAATCTACTTTCTATGATTTCGTAAAGTCTCTTATAAGGTTGGAAGGATTCTATGTCCTTCAAGAAAGATTCACGTATGCGCTCAAAGAAGCTGATAAGTTCCTCCTGCTCACTTTTATAAATCGTTTCCTTCAAAGCCTTAGCTTCATGGATCAGCTTAACCAAGTATGGACATATATGCTTATTCATTATCTGTATCGATGCGTAGATGTCTGGGCTCTCTGTCAGCATGCTCTCCGCAAGGATCAACTGTAAAGTGAAGGATGGCCCAGCAAACCTCTTCAGATTGGCTATATCCTCACCCGATAAAGTGGAAGCGAAGATCACGTTCAAGAAATGGGGGAGAGAGAGGGTCAAGGCCATGATCTTATCATGCTCCTCTACACCTATCAGATCGATGATAGCCTCAGGGAAGAGTCTCTGAACAAGTTCTGCCTCTATCTTTGAATCCTTGACAGGTATCACGGCGATCTTTCTACCCTTCAGCGTTCTTGCACCGGAGCCGAAGAGGGGATGTATGGACAAAGCCACTACCTTTTTTTGAGCCAAGTCTATCAGAGCCTTCATCACATGAGTCTTTATAGAAGAAATCTCAGCAACGATGGTTCCTTCCACCAGATCTTGTCCAATTTCAGCAATCACTTCAGGTGTAGATTTTATGCTGACAGATATCATCACCAATTCTGCATCTTTCACCGCTTCTATGTTGGATTTAGTGAACACCGCCCCTTCTTTTTTAGCCACAGCTCTTGCCTTCACTTCATCTATATCTGAGATAACCACAGTATCATCCTTTGATTTGAAGTATCTTACGAACCACTGTCCCATCCTGCCAGCGCCTATGATTGCTACTTTCATATCAACACCTCGCCGATCCTCCTCAACCCTTCTAACATTATATGCTCTCTTTGACATGCACTTATCCTAATGAAGTTTGGGTAATCTCCAAACGTCGTGCCAGGTGCCACACATACACCCTTCTCTCTTAATAAGTCAAGGGAAAACTTCTCAATATCAAAATCTCTATCTTGACTGATCTGAGGGAATGTGTAGAAGGTACCGTCAGGCTCATAATGTGGTATCTTCATCTTCCTCAATTCCTTGCAGATCAACCTTATCCTTCTCTTAATCAGATTCGAATATACTTTGACATCATCCTCACATCTGAGGGCCTCTATTGCAGCATGTTGGATAAATTCTGGCACGCTTGTAGATGCTAAGGCCTGAATTCTTGAAATCTTCTTTATGGTCTCTAAATCAGAGACGGCGTAACCTATCCTAAAGCCTGTCATGCCATAGCTTTTAGAGAAAGATGAGACGTATATCGATTTACAATCATGAAACTCTAAGATGCTATTGTAGGGTTTGAAGGCATAATCCAGATAAACTTCATCACTCAAGATGGTTATGTCTCTCTCTTTCGCCAATTCTACAATCGCTTTCAGATCATGCTTCTCAAGAACCTTTCCCGTTGGGTTGTTTGGATAGTTAAGGACGATCAGCCTAGTGGAATCGTTAAGGAGCTCTGATAAAGATTCTACATCGGGTCTCCAACCATCTTCCAGCTTCGTTTTAAAGGCAACAGCCCTACCTCCTACAGCTTCTATACAATCTACGTAGGCCGGCCATGCGGGCTGTATCACTACCGCCTCATCACCTGAGAAGAGTTTTGACAGAATGCTTGCATAAACGGAGAACCTCCCCCCACATGTTACAGCTACTTGTTCAGGGGAGACATCTATGTTATAACGTTTGTTCACAGAATTTGCGATCTCCTCCCTTAAATCTGGGATTCCTGCAGGATCCGTATAGTGAGTAAAACCTCTTTCTATCGCATCGTAAGTTCTCCTTTTAACCTTCTTTGGAGGGCCAAAATCTGGCTCACCGACCTCTAAATGAATCACTGGACTTCCTTCCCTCTCCATCTTTTTGGCTAAGATGAACATATCTATGACACTGATAGCTTTTGTACCCTTGTCCATGCTTTTCTGCATCCTCACAGCCTCGTCTATCAGGAGGTTCAGGAGCCTTAACCCAAAGCGTTCATCAACATCATACTTCTTGCATGCATCGATGATAGAGCTCTTTAAATCCCTCTCTACTTTATAGTCTACAACAGGCAATTTCATAGAACGTTTTATCCTGTCGATTTCTTTTGTCAGTGAAAAGCGTAGACCTGTGAGCCTTATTATCTCGTTTGTGACATCTCTAACTTCCTCACGCAAAGCCTCCAGTTCCGATCGGTCCGACAAATTAATCACCGTCCTTACCTCTTGAAGCCTTTCTTTATGACTGGAGGTATAAGACCAGCCCTTATAGAGTGATCTGCTATAACACAGGCTACCATACCTTCTACAACAGGAACTGCTCTTGGAACTATGCATGGATCGTGGCGCCCAGGAACGACCAGATCGACTTCCTCCAAAGTATCTCTGTTGACACTCTTCTGTGGCTTGCTTATGGATGAAGTTGGCTTAAATGCCAATCTGAGCACTATGGGCATCCCGTTGGAAATCCCACCGAGGATGCCGCCAGCCCTATTTGTGATGGTGACTATCTTCCCTTCCTTTACCCCAAAAGGATCGTTACATTCTGATCCCCTTAACCTTGATGCTTCAAAGCCGATTCCGGATTCGATGCCTTTTACAGCCGGTATGGAGAATAGTGCTTTACTTAGATCAGACTCTAAGGAAGAGAAGACCGGTTCGCCCAAGCCAACTGGCACGTTCAGTACCTTACACTCGACTATCCCTCCTACACTGTCTCCCTTCGACTGCTCTTCCAAAATCTTGATCCTCATCTTCTCCGCTGCCTCTAAATCTGGGCATCTCACTTCGTTGGAGTATCTGAATTTCTTAGCCTCGTCATCAGATACTTCTCTAGCCCTGATACCCCCTATCTCGATAGAGTAGGCAAGGACAGCTATCCCAAGTGTGTGAGAGATGAGTTTCTTTGCTATGGCTCCAGCAATCACGAAGGTGGCCGTCACCCTGCCTGAGAACCTCCCCCCTCCCCTCCAATCGTTATAGCCACCATACTTCCAAAAAGCTGTAATATCTGCGTGCCCCGGTCTTGGGGTCTTCCTTATCTTCTCGTAAGGCTTGGAGTCGACATCTTTGTTCCAGATCAAGGCACATATGGGAGCACCCGTTGTGTATCCTTCGAACACTCCTGAGAGTAACTCTGCTCGATCTTCTTCAGACCTTTTGGTTGCTGTAGAAGATGCTCCAGGCCTCCTCAGATCGAGGTCTCTCTGAATATCGTCCTCGCTCAATGGCAGACCTGAAGGGCAACCGTCTATGACTGCACCTACACATCTACCGTGGCTCTCACCGAAGCTTACAACTACGAACCTCTCTCCGAGCACGTTCCCAGTCATTCATGCACCCTCTATTACTGCCCCTAGCGATTTCATATCACTGATAAAGTCTGGGTAAGATACGTCCACCGACTCAACGCCTTCTACAGTACAAAGCTCGGATGAAGCCATTGCTGCAGCAAAGAGGGCCATGAAGAGTCTGTGATCACCATGGGCATCTAATGAGCAGCCCTTCAATTCCTTAGGCCCTTCAATCGCCATTCCATCCCTCAACTCTTGCACATGGGCACCAAATTTCCTCAATTCTTTTGCCAATATGGATATCCTATCCGTCTCTTTGAACCTGGCATGCTCAACGCCTTTTATGACTATCTTCGATCCAGACTTTAGGGCGACTACCGATAGGACTGGGAGTAGGTCGGGGGAGTCTGATAGATCGAATTCTCCTCCTTTCAGATCACGACTTTTTGACAGAGTGATCGTGCCATTCGATCTATCGATACTGAAATCAGCCCCAAGTTTTTCCAATATGTCTACGATACGCATATCTGCTTGAGGGAGGGAGAAATTCAGATTCTTTATCTTAACTCTTCTACCAGCCAACAATGCAGATGCGATCAAAAGGGATGCGGAGCTGAAGTCCCCTGGCACATCGAATTCTGCAGAATGGTAATCTTGACCCGATGGAATGGTATATTCAATGTAACCCCCATTTGTAAGGTTTCCTCCAAAAAATTTTATCGTTGTCAAAGTCGCATCTATGTACGGTCTGGATACGGTCTTTCCATGGACTCTTATCAATGTCCGACTTTTGGCCTTTGGTGCTGAGATCAAGAGGGCAGATATAAACTGGGACGATACATCCCCTCTTACCGTAGTCTCCCCACCCTTTATTCCTCCACCTTTCACTATGATCGGCGGTAGTCCATTTTTGCGGGACGAATAGCAATCTACCCCCAAACTCGATAATGCTGAAAGTAAGGGTTGCATGGGCCTTGACCTGATGCTTTCATCACCAGTAATTATCGAGTAGCCCTCTGGAGCCAGTGATGCTACAGCAGTTATCAATCGCATCGTAGTCCCTGAATTCTCTACGTTGATGACATCGTCGGGCGTCTTAAGGTCTGGTTTTCCTTCTATCTGGAGATGGATTCTCTTATCATCTATAGAGGCACCCAAGGCTTGGCATGCCTTTATCGTAGCCAGAGTATCCCTTGAAATTAGTGGGTTGTTAACCCTCGATCTTCCAGAAGCAAGACTTGATAGGATCACTGCCCTGTGTGTGTAGCTCTTGCTCGGTGGAGCAGAAACACTGCCCTTAAGTTCACTTGGGAAGACCCTTATAGCCGTCAATCCAACACCATCCTCGCCTTTTCATTGCTGATCTTCGTTGATATGATCTCTCCAGGGAGATCCGACCAGATGGAGATAACATCGTCAACTCTTTCTGAAGGGCAGACCGCAGTTACAGCAGGTCCTGTACCTGATAGACCTGCGCCTATAGCCCCAGCCGAGAGAGCACTCATCGTTGGCTCTGTGCTGAAGCCTAGTGCAGTTGAGCAAAGAAGACCGTTCAAGACCATTGCATCCCAGTATCTCCCTCTCATCGCTAATAAATAAGCTTCTTTAAAGAGAGATTTTAAATTCTGAAGCTTTATCTTATCAACATCCTTTGTGTATACCTTCTCAGGTGGGACATATATGACTACCTTATAGTCGTCTGCTAGAACCTCCCTTCTTTCTATTATTCGCTTTTCGTTGTCTGTTACAACCAATCCTCCAAAGTATGATGCGCAAGCATCGTCAAAAGCACCAGTTATCGTCACATCCGCTTTGATAGAAGCATCTACGCCCAGGTTGACAGTTGTAAGATCGTCCAACTCTTTCCTTAAGGATGAAACTGTTGCTAAGACTATCGCATTGGATGCTACGCTCGAACTCTTCAGACCTTTTCCGATAGGAATCTCGGACTTGGTCGTTACCTTGGCTCCGTAGTTACTATAACCAAGATGTGCTAAAACTTCCTTGACGACATACCTTGCCAAAGTTTTATCCTCCTCACAATTACTCCCCCTGACCTTGATATCGATTTCCTTCGAGTCTTCTACAAGCTCGACTTCAGCTTCAGTCTTTAATCGAACCCCAAGAGCAGCTCCATTACCAGTTGCAATGGCGTTTACTACGGATACAGCTCCAAAAGCCAAACCCTTGCCCTTCATCCTAAAGCCTCCAGAACAGCCCTTTTCATTGTATCGACAGGCGCATCTATCCCAGTCCAAAGCTCAAACGATCTGGCACCTTGTCCCACGAACATCTCGTA
>JACGUG010000073.1 GCA_024256285.1 archaeon | reverse complement strand
CTATAAGAAGGTCCAAGTCGAGGTAGAGGTACCGAAAGTAGCTCCAGAAGAGAAGGTCATAGAGCCTGTAGCAGAAAAAAGGTGAATAGTAGCTGTGAGTGAACCAACTCACGCTCTATTCCTTATTTATTTCTTAAATCTTAAATCTAAGTATCACACTTAAAATAACGTTGAGTAATGAAAAAACAGGGCAATGGTACTGAGCTGAGCGGATGGGGATAATATAATGAAGACTTTGGCATATTGGCAACTTACAAAGCCCAGAATCACTTTTGCCATTATCTCTCTTTACATTTTATCTCTAATCATAAGCTCATCAGGAGACTTTAGAGTAGAAAGTCTAGTAGGCGCTACAGCGGTTTTTATATCAATAGCTGGTTCAAATGCCCTTAATTGTTATATAGATCGAGATATCGATCAAGTCATGGCTAGAACTAAGCGGAGACCAATCCCCTCCGGAAAGATAAAGGCAAAAGATGCCCTCATGTTTGGCATGTTCTTGATATGTATCTCTTTCGTCCTCGCCTCTTTCTTAGGTTATCTCCCAACCTTCTTCCTCCTTTTGGGGCTGTTCAGTTACATTATACTTTATACATTACTTCTGAAAAGGAAGAGCATTCTAAACGTTTTTGCTACGGCCCCAGCCATTGCCACTCCTGTATGGTTTGGCTGGGCGATGGGTAGGGGAACGCTAGATCTTCAAGGACTTTTAATGAGTTCCCTTGTCATGCTTTGGGGACCTCTTCACCTTTGGAGTTTGGCTACAACTTTCGCTAAGGATTATGGAAAAGTTAGCATCCCCATGTTGCCTTCAGTGGTTGGTAGAAAAAAAGCTTGTGGTCATATCTTGGTTTTATCGATCATCCTTAGTTTCACTTCAATTCTGATGTTCTTCTTAGGTTATTACGGATTTGTTTATTTGATTGGTGCAACCATCTTCAATGCCCTACTCATCTTCTTAAGTGTTAGAGCTGTTCTCCGTCCTACTAATCGAAGAAGCTGGTTTATATATAAATTCTCAGCCCCTTACATAGGAGGGTTATTCTTTATGGCCCTGTTTTAACAGAAGAGCCTCATCAGAAGTAAGTTGCTGACATCGAGAATTAGGAAATTACTTTAATAATCGAAATCTTAAAATAATAACTGTAATTATATCATCAAATGGTGTAATTACGTATGGAAAGCCGAAAAGTTCAACGGGTTGGCCATTCATCAGTAGCTATCTCATTGCCTAGCGAGTGGGCGAAGAAGGCTGACATTAAACCTGGCGATCTGGTTTTCATCATGCCTCAAAGTGACGGCTCCCTGAAGTTGATTCCAAGCGCTATAGCTGAAAGGCAACCAAAGGTTGAAGAGGTTATCGTGAACTCAAACTTATGTAACGAGCCTGGGATGTTGGAGAGGATCATAGTAGGGAACTACATTCTTGCTCGTGATGTGATAAGAGTCGTGGCACCATTACGCTTGCATAACTCGCATCTTAACGAGATCCGAGGAATTTTACCCAAACTTATGGGATTGGGCATAATTGAAGAAACCCCCAATCAAGTCATTCTTCAATGCTCGATAGATCCAACCAAGTTCCCGGTGCATAGAGCAATATTAAGGTTATACATTATATCTTCCTTAATGCAAAAGGAAGCCATCAAGGCGTTTTTAGATGGCAACTTTGAGTTAGCGAGAGAAGTCATAGATCGTGAAAATGAGGCAGACACGATTTACTACCTTATCCTTCGGCTACTTTCCTTTATTGAAGAAGAAAAGAAAACTGGGAAAAAAGGCTCAGTTCCATTATATGTTTTAGATTATAGAGTTATCGCACAGTATCTGGAGAGGAGCGCTGATTGGGCGGAAATGATTGCGAGAAATGTGCTCGATATCGAAGAACACATAGATGAAATCGACAAGTCGATAATTAACGAGTACAATAAATTTAACGAGTTCGCCTATAATGTGTGTCACAAAGCTATGACGAGCATCTCAAAAAACGATATAAAACTTGCCAATAGTGCCATAGGAGAGTATAAACAGATCGCTGAATCTGAAGAAGAAAGATTACTGAAGGAAGTTCTTGAACGTGTACCCAACAAATATGTATCATGCCGTTTAAGGTTTATTTTGTACGCCATAAGAAGGATAGCGGAGCTGGGCGTGGAGATAGCCCAGATAGCAATAAACAGGGTTCTTGGAAAATCGAGTAAAATCTGCGAAATATACTAATCTAATTGTAACTTCATGGCGTACTACCTGACTTCAACCACCTTTAGCTAAAGGCAGTGAGAGTTTTACATTAAATAGATGTATATAAAATAAGAAGAATGTATTTATAAATGCCATTATGCATTAACTTCACACATCCTTTCAGTAAGATGATGATAAATGGGTGGGAGAGCACAATTAATCGTTGCTGATCCAGTAAAGGGAGATATTGGTATCGCAAGGATCGATAAGGCGACCATGGCGTATGTTGGCGTAAAGCCGGGCGATGAAATCGATATCTTTGGGGAGATATTAAGTGGAGCTCAAGTCAGGACTAAAGTTGAGAAGGGTCTCCTAAAAGATGAGGGAAGGGGCATTATACGGATAGCAAGCGATAAGATGGAGGAAGGAAACTTTAAAGTTGGAATGAAAGTTATCGTGTATAAATCATGGATCGAAACTTTAAAACTCGCACTATCTCTTAAAACCTCCCATAAAAGGGAGTGGATAGAAGTAGAAGCTCCAGAACTGTTAACCGAAACGCCAACTGTACTGACCGAGGTTTCAAAGAAGAGCAGAGAGGATGTAAAAGACAGATAATATTCATAACCCTTTTCTAATGGCGAATCGCTTTGTTAACTAGAAACGAACTTTTAGCGAAGTATTCAGGTCTCAAGTGGGTTTCACCTTACAAAAAGATAGTAGCCATGGCCGACAGGGAGGCAGGCATAGTTGAAGTTCATGAATTTCACGCCAGGGGCAAGTGCATAGGTGGCTCAGCTTGGGAGATATATCATTATCCACTTGGGAGCGATCTGGTTTTAAAGGCTCGGAGAGAAGGAGCGAGAAACATCTTCACAATCAGAGTAGGTGAGGCAAAGTTGGACCTAGTACCTGGATTACGTGGAGCGGGCATCGAAAGTGTTGATTTCACGCAGGATGAGATTAGAATAACCTATGCTGGGCTGGCTGGAGGCGGTATTGCAGCAACCGTGTGTAGAGGTTTGGCTGAGGGTATCAAGGGAGTCGAAATTTATGAAAGAGGCGGTGGCGGTCAGCTCGGAAGGGCAACATTGGTGCTTCCACTCTTAAACAAAGTGACTATTGGAGTCGATGATACTGACACAAAGGAAACAGGCGCGACGTGGGGTCTTGTAAACGAGATAGCATATGATCTCGAGCAAAACAACCTAGGAGATTACATCAACCATGTCATCACACAACTCTACCCTAAAAACCCCTATAAGACAACGAATTGTGTAAGCATAGCTGCTTCCTTCGCAGTCAGGCCCGACTTAGCAGATAAGCTTGTGGCTGAGTTTGAGAGTTCCTTGCGGAGATTTACTTTATCGGATAATACTGGAATGGTCGTTTATAGAAAGTGTGAGGTGCCAGCTTCGCTAGTGAATTATGGGAAAAGGGCTAAGACGATGCTCCTTAGCTTGGATGAGACCAAGGAGGTCGCCAAAGCTCACTCCATAGAGCTCAAGAAGATCACGGGCGAGCGAGGGTTGATAGGCGCTCTAGCTAGCATTGCTTACTCGAACGATCCAGATGAGGCAGTCATAGTCTATGATCGGTGAGCCTACAAAGTTAAAGGCGGAGCTACTTTGCCTTGGCGCCAAGTTCGAGAATCCAGCAGGGGTTCGCAGAGGAGGTGCAGGCCCCGCTGGAGGTAAGTACCTCAATCTACCCAACAGTTCCAACGTCAACGTCTCTGTTTACGGTTCGTATATAGATTCGTCTCCATTTAAACTCATAAAGCAAGAACGTTATAACTACATATTATTTAAGAATGGCATCGAAGTATGTGAACTTAATGAGATTCCAAGGCCAAGCTTTTATGAGAAGTTAACTTCCGATGGAATCCCTATGTGGAAGATAGCTCTGCTTCACGGTTCAGACTGTTTAGCTTCAACAGTAGTGCAATGTTGCCATTATTGGAGGTTGAACAACCCCTGTAAGTTTTGCGCGATCGAATTATCTCTATCACACGGAAGTACGACGAAGTATAAGAAGCCTGAGCAACTAGCAGAAGTAACATGTAGTGCAGTTAAGGATGGTGTAAGGCATGTCACTCTGACTACAGGGACAACGGCTGCTCCAGATAAGGGAGGTTCGACGTTGGCCAAGGCGGTTAAAGCCATCAAGGAAGCCATTAAGCTCCCAGTTCATGTTCAAGTCGAGCCACCTAGCGACCTAGATTATATAGATACGCTCTATTCATCTGGAGCAGACACGATAGGAATCCATGTAGAAACCTTAGATAGAAAGGTTTTGGAAAGTGTATGTCCGATGAAGCCTCGGTTCGAAGAATTTATTAAGGCTTGGAAGAGGGCGGTTAAACTCTTTGGCGAGAATCAAGTTAGTTCATACGTGATAGTGGGTCTTGGTGAAGACTTAGGAGAGACGTTGAAAGGCTTGAGGGTGATGTCTCAAATAGGCGTAATCCCATACATCGTTCCACTAAGACCCATGCCAGGAACTCAGCTGGAGAACTCTTTGCCACCAGACACCAACACTTTACTCACAATAACTGACTACGCCTGTAAGATGATGAATGAAATGGGGCTAAACCCTTACAAGAACGTTGCCGGATGTGTGAGATGTGGTTCATGCTCCATAATCAAAGAAATTTACAAATGTGTTAGATTTATTAGAGAACGACTTTTAGCAACAACGCCATAACTGATGAATAAAGAGTGGTTGGTTATCATAAAATTTCTTCGGTCAAAGACAAATGATCAAACCTTCTTTCTAAATGCTCTCGATATGAAGCTTGCAAAGGCTAAAGTATCAACGTAGTTAGTCGTCGCTCTAGAGACATCTACAAAAATGTTTTTTGGAATGAGGTCTGTGTATACCGCACCTATCCCTCTTCCTCCTCCTAAAAATTCCAATGTTCTAAATATCAAGTTCCCGCTTATGCCATCTGGTGCTAAAATGAACGTTGCCTTTTCGCTTATTGCATCCTCTATTAATATTCCATAGTGCTTTACATTAGAAGTCAATCTCTCTTTAATCATGTTTGCTAAAAACTCTCCTTCTTTAAGCGTCTTATCCACTTTAGAACTTCTTCCAAAGTCCTCCTTTCTTCCTCCTGATAGAATAGCGATTTTAGGCTCAATGCCTAATTTTTTATGCAAATTCAGGGCGTGCTCTACAAGAATCTGCTTGTCCATTAGTTCGTTCCCTTCATCTATTCCAACTGGAGCGAAGAAGAACAATTCTCCCTTGAAAGTTGAAAGGAGAGCTATTCTATGCGTACGAGTTAACTTGAAAGCTTTTTTCATCTCTTTTATAACCTTTGTCGCAGAAAGAGAGCCCCTTATTCCAGCATCCACATAGTTCTCTTTGACCAGCTTCACAATTTCAAACCAAGGTCTATCGCTATGGACGATCTCTAACTCGTCTGTTAAATATCTTCGAATCTCAGATCCATCTCCTACTAAGATTGCTTTGGCAAAACCTTTCTTCTGTGCAGCTATTGCAGATGAGACAGTTTTAGAGATGAAATCCTCTCTCTCTGAGCTCACTCCTATCGCTACCTTTGCAAACCTCTCTTTTGCTATTCCTCTAACATATTCTATGGTTAACATCTCAATTTACATTTCTCCTTTTAACTTTCTTTAATATATCGTTTACAAAGGCTACACTCCTACATAATTGTAACCAACGGTTGATGAAGCTCCCTTTTTATTAGTTATTTTAGCGATACTTAATCTTAATAAATCAATTATTTTCTCAGCTAATAGATCTGTTTATCAAATCCCATTCTATCTTTCCCCTTACTGAGCATTTTGATCGATTCTACTCTACTACATCATTCTTCTCATAAAAGAGTGTAATAAATTCGCTACAAAAGAGCTTCCAAACCAGATTTTACATCTTTTGGTTGAAATATTTCAGATTTTTTCCTCTTCATCGGTATAAGAAAATGTTATTCTATAACATACTTTATATGGATATTCTTTTAATTAATATTATATCAGAATGTCCACAGAACC
>JACGUG010000072.1 GCA_024256285.1 archaeon | reverse complement strand
AAGAGCAGAGATCATGGTAGGCGATGAAACTAGAGAGATAAAGATAATCGCTTGGAGGGATCTGACACGCCTTCTTGAGGGGATTTCTTCAGGGGATAGAGTAAGGATTGGTGGAGTCGTCCCTCAGATGTCGGGTACCGAACTGACCCTTCTTATCAGACCATATTCATCGATTGAAAAGGTCTACAGTCAAATATGAGTGTCATCTCGCCCTTGAACGTACTCTTGGCTCGAGCAAAGTCCAGAGCCACTCTACAAACTCCCTAAGGTTCTTCGTCTGAATGAATACATCTCCTGGTCCTCTTATCTCTGTTACGAGTCCTTCTCCACCCAGTATGGTCTCCTTCAAGCCTCCAAACTTCATTACTTTATAACTGCAAGTATCAGAGAAGGCTACGAGATGGAAGTTGTCTACGATCAAGGTCTCTCCAGCAGATAGATTATGAATATCGAGGGCGCCAAATGTGTTTATGAAAAGTTCTCCATCACCACTCACCTTGATCATGAAGAGGCCTTGTCCAAAGAGTCCCTTAGTGAAGCCTTGCCACTTTACATCTAGGTCTACTTTCTCCGTTGAAGAAATGTAAGCAGACTTCTGAATGATGAAGCCTCTGTCTGGCCTGATCTCTATACGCTCAATATCTCCTAGAGGGGCTGAGACCAAACCGATCTTGCCTTCTGTATCCTGGGCAACATAGTCGTTGACGAAGAAAGATTGACGGCCCAAAAAGGTGAGACCTAAGCTACCCAAGAAGCTCTTCTCCCTCATGCGAGTCTTCACCTGTATGTTGGGGCTCATATATGTCATCGCTCCAGACTCTCCTGTTATGGTTTCGTTGGGCTCGAGGCGAATCTCTAGAAGAGAGTAAGATGGCCGGTATTTTATTTCATACTCCAAGTTTATCACATCATCCATACTTTTATCGATATAAGAAGTTTCCTTCTCTATCCTTATTCTAGTCTTCAGACTTTCTCTTGAACAGAGACCTACTATTTGGCTTTAGATAAGATATTATGACATCGTGATCCTTCTTTGATATAGTGATTATGCTCCTCCTAAAGTAAGCCCTCCATAAATCTTTCTTCTTTATAAAATCCAACTCTTCTTTCACATCTTCTACGGGCAGTGGTTCATCCCATAACTCGATGCTCTTCAGGCTTACTACATGATCAAATAGCAAAGAGGGATACCCAGTTATGAGTTTCTTCTGCTCAGGTCTTAAGGGATAAGGCTCGCTTCCTAAAGTACATCTACCTGCAAATTTTTTCCCATCCCGCCCTCCTACGTAAAAGATTACTTTATCATCCTTTTTTATGCGATTAAAGTTGCCAGTACCCTTATTGAGGGACCAGAATTTTTCTTTCACTCGATCCTTTAAGACATCCATGGCTTTGATGATTTTATCATCGGTTTTGTGGTCTACAACAAGGAATATCCAATAGTTTGTCATGCCGAGGTCTTAAGTATTACTACAATTTAAATCATGCTTATTCAAAGGTTGGTCTATAGCGGGTTGAAAATCCTTGTTTAAGGCTCTCAAAATTCATTCAGCCTTCCTTCTTCCTTAAAGCCTCATATTCATAGATGAAGATCGTTGCTAAAGCTAGAATGAAGAATACAAGCATAAGCGCGCCTGTAAAGTCGAAGAAACTACTTACATCCATCAGACATACCCCAGTTTACAATATCTGGAAAGACTGGTTAAAAAATCAATTGGTCAACCGGAGATCCCTTTTGAGTGGGAAATGGCGTATCAAGGTAGACTAAAACTCTATACGGAATAGAAAAATACTAGTATTTACCTTAGAGTGGTGATGGAGATAGTAGAGCCTACGAAAATAGACTGGCGGGAGGAAGCAAGCAAGAACTTAGAATATTACCTAGAGACGGAAGAAGGGCGCAATAAACTAGTTGAGATGATAAGGGCGGAGGCAGTACGTCTGCTTCAACAAATGAAGGCCAGACAGAGAGTAAGAGAAGCGGTCTGGCTATCTAGATTCTGCCTAAACTGTTCATATTTGATGAAGGGTAAGAGAGGCTCTATGAAGTGTATGAAGTGGGATGTGAAGGTAGTCAAGCCATTTTATGGCAAGCCTCTATGGACTGTTATCCTGACTGAAAGAGGGGAAGAATTGAAGATAGTAGATTTCGATTGGCATTCCAAGTCCTTTAGTGTATCAGATATCTTGGTGGAGGAAGCTATAAAAAGGGTAAACAATGGCTATCCCTATCCATGCTTCGAGTACAGGGGATAGTCTAATTTGAATCTGAGAAGTAACACATTTTGTTAACTACTCATACGATGGTCTCGATAGTCCTAATTTTGACGGTGTGTATCTGTAAGGCTTGGAGATGTATTCATTATGAACTAGATCCTCTATCTTCCTACGTGGGGTAATTTCAGGTTCTTCATCTGGATAACCTATGGATATTATGGCAACTGGTACTAGATCTTCTGTCGCACCAGTAAGCTCCATGATGGATCTATCATCGAATGCACCAACCCAAACGCTTCCTAAACCAAGGGCTGTAGCTGAAAGTTGTGCATAAGTAGCTGCTATCGTTGCATCCTGCAGACAGTACAACTTGATGCCCCTTCGTCCATACCTCCACGCAGACCTCTTTGGATTGATGAAGAATATTAAATTGAGTGGAGCTTGGGCGATGAACTCCTCATTAAGGGCTGCTTCAGCAAGGGCAGATCTGCGTCTAGGATCTCTGATGACGACTATTTCATAGGCTTGTAGATCGCCAGCCGATGGCGCCAAGTTGGCTGACTCTAAGATTATGTTGATCTTTTCTTGCTCTACATCTTTTTCTTTAAATGCACGAATCGAACGCCTATTCCTTAACACATCGAAAAATTCCATGGTCTAACCTCCACAGAGTTAAAAGTTAAATTATTAATTAATTAATTAATAAGATTCTAGTTACGATCGTTAATTGTCTCTTATGCTTTATGCTTAAGGCAAGATCAGAAGAAGGCTTTCCCGGATAAGTTGTTGCAACTCTGGTTCCAGCTTCTATGGCTCTTGGGGCGGTGCTTCGTTGCCAGAGAGTAAGACTTCCCACAACACTTTTAGATAGCAGAACCTTTATTTGACCAGTTTCTTATACCTTTTAATATATTCGACCTATAGCCATTTTATATTAAAAGATTTTTCGAGAAGTATTAAAGTTTGTCAAAAATTTTTTTACATCACACCGAAAGAATTATAGCAAAAAGATACCAAGGGTTGATTTCAGAAGTTCTTTGGAAAAGACCGACTCGATCTGGATGAACGGTAAACTTGTAGGGTGGGACGAAGCCAAGGTCCATATCCTAAATCATGGACTTCACTATGGTAGCAGTGTCTTTGAAGGGATAAGATGCTACGAGACAGCCGACGGTCCCGCTGTCTTCAGGTTGAAGGATCATATCAAGAGATTCTTCAATGGTGCCAAGGTTATAATGATGAAGATTCCCTTTACAGAAGAGGAAGTGTGCGAGGCAGTAAAGGAGACTGTGAGGGCAAATAAGTTGAAAGAATGTTATATTCGGCCTATAGCCTACTATGGCTATGGGAAGATGGGGCTCAACCCATTAGGTAACCCTGTCGATGTTGCAATAGCATGCTGGCCTTGGGGGACGTACTTGGGCGAAGAAGGCTTGAGGAAAGGCGTTCGATGTAAGGTTTCTTCTTGGCGCAGGATCGACCCACGTATGTTGCCACCTCTGGCTAAAGTGTCTGCCAATTACCTCAACTCCATTCTGGCAAAGTTAGAGGCTTTGGACTGTGGCTATGATGAAGCAATTTTACTCAATTTTCAAGGAATGATTGCAGAGGGACCTGGTGAAAACATATTCATAGTCAAAGATGGAACTCTGATCACACCACCCCCTACTTCAGGGGCCCTCATAGGTATAACGAGGGACTCCATCATTACCATAGCTAAAGATATAGGCATTTCAACTGTAGAGAAAGATATTTTACGAGAGCATCTGTTCTGTGCAGATGAAGCCTTCTTTACTGGTACTGCAGCAGAGGTCACCCCTATAAGAGAGGTTGATGGGCGTGTGATAGGCGATGGGTCCCGTGGCCCTATCACAGAGAAACTCCAGAGCCAATTCTTTAGAGTAGTTCGAGGTGAAAATAAGAGTTACTTAAAGTGGTTGGACTTCGTTTAACGTTCGGATTAGAGCTTGGGGCTTGTGAATTTATTTGACATGAATGAGAAAGATAAGATCGCCTGAACGACGTTATTAAGATGGGGTCGGTGGGATTTGAACCCACGACCGCCAGCTCCCAAGGCTGGAATCCTAGACCAAACTAGACTACGACCCCTTTACCGATTTAATGTATTTTTGTACTTATACTTTGTTTTTACCGTTCTTCACCTTTTTTGCATGAATATCTTGGACTACTTTAAGTCAGATAGCAGAGTAGAACAACTATGGTGGGGTCGGTGGGATTTGAACCCACGACCTACAGGTTCCTCCGCTCCAGAAGCACATCATCCCTTTGTCAGCGAACCTATAGATAACCCTCTGGAGCCTGCCGTCCTACCTCACTAGGGTTTTCGAGAAACCTTGCTAGACGACGACCCCCCCAACAGAGATATCGTAAGGATCGTATAAAGCCTTACGGATATAAATAATTTTCAAAGAATTATCACGTATATGTCACATATAAGTAACAAATTAATGAGTTAATTTAACGTACCGATGATAGATTTATAAAATAGATTTCTGTTCTATATCCCGAATCTATCGAATGTCAATCGATAGTAGACTTCCAATTGGAAGGGACAAACTCACCCATGGAGTCGTATCTGAAGGCTCCCCTAACGGCAGAGTCTTGACCCATGGCAAGATTTTACCTCAGTTGGAGGCGCTATCAAGGAGGCAGAGTGTAGAGCACCACGTTATGCCCAATAGGAAAGAAGGGCTGAATTTTCTCTATAAAGCTAGCGCGATCTTCTGGCTCCTTCTCTGTAACAGCCACCCTTCTTTAAGGGTTAAAACTACTTACCACTTCATAAAGGAGGCTATGGAAAGGTATAGGTATAAATTGTATGATCTCTCCGATGATC
>JACGUG010000071.1 GCA_024256285.1 archaeon | reverse complement strand
TATCCCCATCCTTTAAACATAGCTTCTCTCTAATTTTTATAGGAGATATCACCTCCATGACCAGATCATCGTAATGGGTTCTCTCAAAGATGCCCACAGCTCCTTCGACCAGATCGTTGACGACGGCCATAAAGCACTTTGCGCTCCCATAAGTTCTATATTCGTTCCTAAAACCATCTATGCTGATGCCAGGATAGTATTCAAGCTCACGCCTCAGTTTCCTATCTTTTGGTGATGTGAGTCTTAGGTTCAGAGTCCCAGGGTATGGATCAAAGCCAAGTTTTTCGATGAACTGTTGCCTGTAGTTCTCCAAAGAGACATAGTAAGCACCTTCGCCCAAACCAGAAAAAAGCTCACCCTCAATTTCGAGCATCAGAGGAGGGGGTTCAAGAGTCCTTTTCAAGACAGAGTACAGCATCATAAGTTGGTCCAAACCTTTCTCGGTCAACTTTAAGCCATATCCACGACCTATTTTGAACCTCTCCAGACAGCCTCCCTTCTCTAACTCCAGAAGATGCTTAGAAACGAGTTGCTGAGACTTTTCTATTCTATCTGCGAGTTCGCTCGTCGATATTTTGATAGGGCGGTCCTTTGCACCTAAAAGTAAAAGCTCGATAAGCGTAGGAATGTGGGCTACTTTTACCTTCCATATTGGATCGATGCTCTCGTATTCACTCTTCAAGCCTTTTTCTAACGCACTGCTTTCATCCATTACTGATCGTTAATCTCTCGGTATTTATTTATCTTCCCCACGATCGACCCATCTGCTTTGATGAGTCATGAGCCAACTCGAGAGCCTTTATGAGATTCTTGTATTCAGACTGAGCTATTCTTTCAGAATCCTCAACTGTTAATTTATGCCCAGGGCTCACGAAATAAGTCTTGCCCGTCTCAGGAACTCTTAAGGCAACGCCAACCACAGATTCATCCAATAAAATTGGGGCGATGATTCCTTTAAAGGGGCCTATCTTGCCAACTAAGATGGATTTGGCAACGCCAAGGGTAGGCATATCCAGAGCGATTCCTACAAATACGGCCAATCCTGCCCTCCTTGGGTGGGCTATTCCATGCCCATCGACAAGAACTATATCGGG
The DNA here is from genome assembly GCA_024256285.1 of archaeon. Classification (GTDB taxonomy): domain Archaea; phylum Thermoproteota; class Nitrososphaeria; order Nitrososphaerales; family JACAEJ01; genus HK02M2. The sequence continues at coordinate 4,003 of JACGUG010000071.1, read as the reverse complement.
CTCTACTTTAAGGCCTCTGACTGCTGAAATTATGAGAGGCGCTTCACGCATGAAAAAATAACCAGATATATAAGGAAAGAATGGTTTGCTGGCATACTTTGCTACCTCTACCACTTTTTTGTCAGAGCAACTCCAAACTACCGCCGACGCCGTAGCCTTCTCCCCTCTATAGGATATATCCACCCCACAGAAATTGCTGATACGATCTTTATCGAAGGGCTCGAGCCTATGTGCCTTTGCTACGATCTCCTGAATCTTGGCAAGTAAGCTCAGAGTTGCCCTATCTACTTTGCCCATAGCAACATAAAATTCTCGATGGCTTTTATTCATTCGATGAAAGTCTCTTAGAAAGCTTCTCTATAGACTTTATCAACTTAGACCTTCTTGCCTCCTCTGTGACTGCAGAACGGGTGTCTTCTATGAGGATCCTTGCTACGTCCAACTTCCTCCTTAAGCCTTGTGCCAAGCGGTCATAGACTGCAAAGGGTAATAGAAGGATGTATAGTTGTTCCATGATTCTGAAGAGCTCGGAGGCTTCACTACTTTTTCCTCTCCTGATTTCATCGTATATGCGCCTCTTGATCTCTCCTATAGTGTCCAATAGACCAAGAAGGTAAGAGACATTCGTTACTTCAAGCTCTTTATATAATGGGATTGGCTTCTTCATGGCTATAGAGTAAAGGGCAGAGGCTTCGACATACTCCGTCTCAGGCACTATCAGATATCTGTGTAGATCTTGGGTGCCGAATTTCCTCAGCTCTTCCAATAGTTCCTTTGCTTTATCGATCTTTGAGCTTGCGTCCTTTAAATTCATCGAGTGGATGTCTGTTATGGCCTTGGCAGACAGAGAGACGACATCTCTGGATTCACGTAATAACTTCTCACGCTTCCCTTCAACTTCATCGAGCTCTTTCGATATCTCTGAGAGGGATTCTTCTATCTGTTCAAAATTCATGATCGACCTTTGGGACGAGCGAATAAATAGGTTTTGTTAAGATACTCACTATCAACGAACGATCGTCTGGCTCTGCTCTCTTAAGAACTGAGGTAGGTAGTAAAACCCTCCAGCCCCCTTGCCACTAGAACCGCTGAACTTCCACCCTACGAAAGGCTGCGCCCCTGCAACCGAGCCTGTTGTAGCACCGATCTCCCGATTTGCATAGATCACACCTGTTTGGATATCATCAAAGAATTTTTTGATCTCCTCTTCGTCTTCGGTGAAGATTCCTGCTGTCAGACCATAATCTACATCGTTCGAAAGTTCTATAGCCTCATCAAGGGAATCGACCTCAGCTATGCACAGTATCGGTACGAACAGTTCGTCCTTAAAGAGCCTATGATCCTTTGGGAGATCGACTATAATGGTTGGCTCGACGAAGTATCCATGTCCTCGATTCCCATCCTTCAGAACCCTTCCACCAGTTAGAATCTTCCCATCCTTCTTTACGATCTCTATGTTCCTTTGGTAATTCTCATAGGCTCTCTTGTTGATTACAGGACCCATGAATGCTTCTCTTAAAGTTGGGTCGTCTATTACGATTTCTTTCGTTCTCTTCACGAGCATCTCGATAAAATCTTTCTTTACCCTTTTGTCCACGTACACTCGGGAACAGGCGCTACATTTTTGACCACTATACCCGAAGGCAGACCTTAACACACCTTTTACTGCCTTTTCCAAGTTTGCCTTTGATGTAACTATGGTTGGGTTCTTACCACCCATCTCAGCTATGAAAGGTCTTGGATGTCTGTCGTTAAAGGCTCTATAGGAAGAAAAACCTACATCTCTAGACCCTGTAAAGACTATGCCCTCTATGTCAATATTTTCCACCAACTCGGCGCCCACGACCTCCCCAGCACCAGATACATAGTTGAAAACCCCATTGGGCAGACCTGCTTCATGTAAGATTTCACAGATCTTGAACCCTAAAAGGGGAGTATCGCTGGAGGGCTTGAAGACAACCGTATTTCCTGCGATCAATGCCCCTGAACTCATTCCTATGGCTATTGCGAAGGGAAAGTTGAAGGGTGAGATTACTCCCCAGACTCCATAAGGCTTCATCACGCTCTTTGACTCTTCGTTTGGGAATGCCTTGCCCATCTTCCTCTCATAACCCTTGTTGATCTCCATCTCTTCACTGTAGAACCTCATATAATCGATTCCTTCGTCTACATCTGCCATTGCCTCGAATCTATTCTTGCCGTTTTCTATGCTCATAAGAGCAACCAACTCATATTTTCTTTGAGAAGAGATGTCTGCAGCCTTTCTGAAGACCTTCACCCGATCGTAGTATGGCATGGAGCTCCAGAGTGGGAAAGCTTTCTTCGCTGCTTCTATGGCCTTTCTTGCGTCTTCTCTAGTCCCCTTTTGAAAGTATCCCAGCACCACCTGTGTATCAGACGGGCTTGTATCAGAGAACTCGCCTTCTTCAGAGTAAACCTCCTTGCCATCTATGATGTTCGGATACCTCTTCCCAAACTCCTTCTTGACCTTCTTCACAGCCTCTTCATACTTTCTATGGAAGTCTTCGGCCTTGCCAGAGTTTAAAGCCTTTAACCAAGTATTCTCATTTTCAAATGTCATCTTGACCACACAGCCTGTATTAAGCCTTACTTAATTCCTTCGCTCGCTCTGTAGCTTTGACAACCGCATCTATAAGGGTTGCCCTAAGCCTCCCCCTCTCAAGCTCTATCAAGCCTTCTATAGTGGTCCCCCCCGGTGTCGCCACCATTTCTCGGAGCCTTGCAGGATGTTCACCAGTCTCTACTACCATCTTTCCAGCACCCAGAACAGTTTGAGCAACGAGAGTTGTCGCAATATCTTTAGGCAGACCCAACTTTACCCCAGCATCGCTCAAGGCTTCTATTACAAGATAGATGTAGGCTGGTCCGCTTCCAACCAAGCCGGTAACAGCATCGAAATACTTCTCTTCAAGGGTAATCACCCTTCCCAGTAAGCCAAGGTTTTCTTTCACAGCTTCCAGTCTCTCATGCGAGGTACTCTCTGAAGGGCAGACTGCCATCATCCCCTCTCTTACAAAGCATGCAAGATTCGGCATCACTCTGATAACTGGGATTTCCTTCGGCAGATATCTTATCAAGTAATCCAATGTGATGCCTGCAGCGATACTGACGAGACTCTTTTCAGGAGTTATTGCCTTACCTATGCCTTCTAAAACATTCTTTACATTGCCCGGCTTAACAGCAACTATTATCAGATCGCTAAAGGCTACTACTTTCTCAATATCTTCAAAACATTCTATATGGTAAGTATCGGCGATATATCTGCGACGGCCCTCTACTATCTCTGAAGCGCATATATCTTGAGGTGTAAATGCCTTAGACTTAAGGAAACCCGCAATCAGGGCTTCCCCCATCTTTCCTGCACCTATTATGCCTATCTTCTTGATCAAGCATCACACCATTGTAAGGTGCTTAAAGAATTCTTCAAGGTATTAAAACTTTCATTTGGTACTTTTGCAGTCTATTCTGCATGCACTTTACAACACTATCCATATGTTATATGCCATCAGCGTTTCGATGCCTTTAGCCAAAGGCGATCGGAAAGGTTGGGAAGAAGGGCTGGTTTATCATCACCCCTCCTGCTCCTGTAAAGATATCAATATCGAGTTTAGTTGAAGCAGTTAGATAATCGGTCGATCTTATCTTACATTCAGTAGGTGTATCTACTATTACATCGAAATTATCACGGTTCAGTGTTTTACCTCCTAAATCAACAAGCGCAGTCAACTCAATTCCTAAGCTAGGTTCATTGGGTAACTTGTCGACTATAACCCCTCCAACCTCAACTACAGAAGATATTGTGGAATTTCTTTCAAGAGTTGTAGCGTTGGTGCGTAGTATAATCCCACCTGTATTTACTCTCGTGTTCAGATGGTTGAATGAAGCATTATCGAGAATCTCTACCGAAAGTCCGCCTGCATATTTAACAACGAGATCTAATGAGTCGACATTCGCGTCTTCGGATAGCACTGCAGATATCCCT
>JACGUG010000070.1 GCA_024256285.1 archaeon | reverse complement strand
TAATATAATATAATCTCAGATGCCAATCGAAACCTAATTGACGCGCCTCCAATGACTGTAAAGTAAATTTTAATGCAAAGATAGTCAGAAGTAATTCTTAGCCACCAACTTCCTTAGCATTGGATCCTCTGCTTTCTCCCACAGCTTCTCAAAGAGTTCTATCATTCTATGGGCAAAGTCTCGATCTTCAAACTCTATGCCCAAGGCAAACTCATGAGGATTGACGATGTTGGGAACTTCGAATCCACATCGTACCCCATCAATAACAAAGAAGCTATAATCTAACTCAGTTTCTCTGATTCTAACTTTTGGTGATTCTATGTAGGATTTCACAAGAGCGATGGTCTTTGGATTTGTATCAGCCTTTAACACCGATTTCAATCTATTTGAGAGGGTTGACCCCGGTGGGTTTCCGTCCAATATGTTCAGTTTAACCCCTTCAGCAAACTTTTCTATCAGCTTTTGGCTGACAATCGGGTCATAGTATCTGGAGGCTATAAAGATCTCATCTTGGGCCACCCCGATTATCAGTCGACCATAAGATGCTAGTTCTTCAAAAGTTCTAAAGACTTTTACTAGGTGAGGTGGCCGGTCTAAACAGAATTCCCGGAGGCTGGTGCCTTTGATTATAGATTTGATGATCTCTTCTTGCTCCTTTTCTGGAATTATTTTGGACCTCTTAAGTTCGTTGACGGCCTGTAGATGCCAGAAGTTGGCAACGGCCTCCTCTAAAGGTTTAATTTGAGTATTTTGAACGATCATCCCTAATGTAGTATGGGTATAAACGCCATTTTTCTTCTCTATTAGACCTAAATTGACCAGTTTTTTTAGCCTACTGTAGTACTGTTTCGGAGAGATCGAGAGTTTTTGGGGGGCATCCTTCCCTCCTTTTAACCCACTTTCCGCTAACCGGAATATCTTAATGGCTTTTTCGTCTGCTAAGGCGGAAAGTATCTCCTGTGCCGTAGGTTTCATACAAAATCTTGGTTTCCGATACTATTTATCTATTTCTCCCTATGATTCTCCTTTAATGGTAAAAAAGGTACGGAAATACCAAATAAAGATGAATTCAACGGATAAGCACGCTGGATACGAAAATTCAAGATCGAATATTTTCCTAGTTGGGTATTCATGGAGAATGTTAAGACTGGCCAAGTCCAGGGTTTCAAGGGCTTCGGTTTTTACGTGGGCTACTTTTACTGGTCTGATCATAGGCAGTCAAGGAAGACCGACCCTCTCCATCCTGCTGATGGCTCTTACTTCAACATTCTTCATGAGCTTGGCGGTTTACGTACTCAATGATATAGCCGATCTGGAAGTGGATATGCTCAACGCTCCAAGTCGCCCACTAGTCACGGGTGCCGTCTTCCGCAAAGAGGCTTTCATTCTTGTCTTACTTTCGAACGGGATCGGGTTGAGCGTGGCTCTTCTGATCAACCTACCAGCCTTCCTGGTCGATCTGGCCGTACTTCTTTTGAGTATTTCGTACTCTGCACCACGTATCGCATTGAAGGACCGCTTTCTCATCAAAACCCTGTCTATTGGGCTAGGTGGAGCTCTAGCCATGGTATTCGGAGGTCTAGCAGCAGGAGCGCTGAATTCTAGGGTTCTCTATGCTACAATTATATTCTTCAGCTTCATCTTTGTCAGTTCTCCTATAAATGACCTCGCTGACTATATAGGTGATAAAATGCAGGGACGAAGGACGATCCCTATAAAGATTGGCCCCAAACCCACTGTAAAGCTCGCCATGCTGGTATCAATTTCACTCTTTGGTTTTACTCTATGTTCTTTTTCTTCCTTGGGTTTCAACCTACTGGCACCTATCCTCACAGGACTTGTCTACTCAGCAGCATTGTTTTCAGTCTATCCACTTCTAAAACATCATAAAGATCCAAAATATGTCCGAAAGAGGCATAAACGTATAGTGATCCTCCATCTTCTTCTACAAGCTTCGTTAGCCTTAGGGAGTTTCTAGTTTATTTCTGTGGAGTAATATAAATAACATAGAAGAAGTAGAGAAGTATAGAAGTTAACAAGGAGAACAAACGTGAAATCGATAAAGCAATTCACAGGATAATGGGCGTCAAGTATAAGAATTGTTCAGCTACTTGGAAGGAAGTCAAGAAGAGAATAGCTGAAGATGAGAAGGGTTTCATTTCAATATTGAAGACGATTTCCTAAATTGGATATCTATTCAAAGGTTTACGTTATTAGTTCATGAACTCAATTCGCATAATTCTAAGAGTATCAATATTCGCAACATTCACTTATGGTTACAAATTCCTTTAAATTAAACTGCAGTTTAATTACCCGTGAATACTCTAAGAAAATATCAACGGTGAAAAATTTAGAATGAAAAGAAAGCCTTGTCCAAATGTTGAAATTAACCTGAAGAATTGTACATGTACATATGAACCCTGTAGTAGGAAGGGAATATGTTGCGAATGCGTGCTTTACCATAGGAAAAGGAATGAACTGCCAAATTGCTTAAGAGATTTAGCTTAAATATCATAATTTCTATACTAGTGTACTTATCAGACAAGATAGTGACTGTTGGCAAAGCAACCTTTGGTCAAGCCCTGTGAGCAACCCTAATTGGTCCATTAGTGTATGCGATTGTCGTATCATTAGGTATCTTTCTTCTTAGGATCTTTTCTTGGCAGTTCAGCATCCATAAATGCTATCTTACTTGCCTTCATCGCATGGCTAGGTGTTTATAAGTCCATTTTTAATACTGGTTGGTTGCAGGCATTTGGCATAGCTTTACTCGCAGTGATTATCTTATACGTCATTGGATCGATCTTGACATTTATCTTTGGTGTATTCTTGCCCATATTCTTTCCAGTAATACCTTAACAATCAAGCGATGTTTCCTCAGTAAACATTTAACCTAAAGAGATCATTTTCTCATAGAGATCATCCCATTTAAGTAAAAAGATAGAAATTATTCACATAAATTTAAATAAGTTCTTACCTTTAACCTCATATCATGAAAAAGCTGGTATCTCTTTTATTATCTATTCTGTTTATAGGGACTATGGTATCCGTAACCATACCACACACCCATGCTCAAGGCTATATGGTAATAATGCTTTGGAGCAGTCCAATAGATGTCAATGATATAGCAGTATCGAAGGATGGCAGGTACATGGTTGTTGGAAGAAATGATCCCAATAGGATTGAGTACTATGATACGAGTAACCCAGAGCCGTTATGGTGGTACTCTTGGCAAGAAAGATTCTTGGATGTTGCTATATCTGCAAATGGAGATTATGTAGCGTGGGGTGGAGTAAATGATATAGTGGGATATTTTGATGACTCAACGATGAGAGAAGGTTCGCAGGCAAGTCCAACATGGTCAAGCGTAGACCTTGGTGGCGATATAGAAAGGCGCACACTAGATATGTCAGATAATGGAGAGTATATTCTAGTAGGTGGGACAGGTCCGAATGTATTTTACTTTGGCGATCCTGATGAGAAATGCACAGAAAAATCAGGTTCTAACTTACCTGCTGATTGGACAGATTATATTTCAGGTGACATTCTTGCAGTAGACATGTCGTCAGATGGACGTTATGTAGCTGTAGGTGGATCGATTCCCACTAGTGGATTTGTTGCATTTTATGAAGATGCAAATATGGCCCCACCCCCAACGGATCCGGACTGGTATGTTGAAACAGATGCTTCGATAAGAGATATAGCAGTATCTGATGACGGCTATGCAGTGTCTGCAGTAGATATTTCAATTCCACCTGGAACACTTTACTACTGGGCAGATGCAACAAATCTTTATGACAATGGTCCTAATGTACCAGAACCCACATGGACAAGAATTTGGCCCTTTAACTGTGTGGACATGAGCGCCTATGGTGATGAAGTTGTTGCTGGCACTGGTTCTGTAGGGATATGCGGTATACACTTCTGGAATGGTGCAAGAGGATTAGAAGATGGTGACGTAGCTGAGACGTGGACAAGACACGAAGGTGAAGAGGTGCATGATATAGGAATTAGTGAAGATGGTGAGATAATATCAGCTATAGCAACGAGATTCGACAATCCAGAAGACGAATATCGGGCATACTTCCATACATCTAATGGCAATTTAATCGGTGCTTATGAATTAGATAGATTTAGCGATATATTATCCATGTCAGGAGATGGTAGCATTGTAGCAATAGGTGGAGCACCAGAAGTAGAAGACAGTCTATATGTGTTCAAAATATTCTTCCCAGCTCCTGTAGGCGGTGAGATATTGTCAATGCCTGCCTTAAATCTGATACTCGTACTTGTATCCATAGCGGTAATATCAGCTATAGTGATAAGCTTAAAACTCATAAAGAAAAAGCCCTGAAGCTCAATTAAAGTTTCCTTAGGAAACTTTTACTCCATAACACATAAGCGAAGTTTACTCAGTAATCATTAAACCTATAATTTATTCTTCCTCGAACCTTCTTTTTTCACTCTTCTCTGATATATTGGTTTTAATGCTTCTATAGGTCATAAACATAGAAGAGGTCGAAAGATGCATCAGCGAAGGTGGGAGTTTGTAGCCAGTTTATCGAATAGGAAGGTGATAGTCAAGTTTCCCTAATCCTTTTATTTTTAAAAGACATGTAGTTAACCGATGTCCAAATGACATCGCTTGAGCCAGAGAAGTTTGTGTTGTTAGAAGAGTACAAGTTATGTAGTCAGATGATTATGAATGAATCAAGAGTTTATTGGGCAAGACATAATTTCTATTTGGCTCTAAGTTCAGCCCTCATAACGGTTTGGGCTTTCTTCGCAATTGATATAACCTTTCTTAGAATATTGGGCTTAGTTGGGATTGGTTTTATTGGTCTTATCATATCTCTTATTTGGTGGTTTATCTCGGGAAGGGCAAGGGCATATAGTATTTATTGGATGGAAAGAGCGAATGAGATTGAAGGAAAAATCCCAGAATTAAGGTTATTCTCAGAGGAAAGATTTAATGAATTTTTTAAGAACAGGAAGTTTTTCGAAAAACAACCCATCACTAAATGGGGTATGTTGATTCCATTGATGTTTATGTTTGTTTGGGTAGGATTAACTCTGTGGATAATATTTGCCCAGTTGGGATGGGTGCCTTTTATTTGATGGTAGATCCGTGATCTGACTAGGAAAAGAAAGAGAAATTTGTCGAGTAGGCTAAGAGGTTT
>JACGUG010000069.1 GCA_024256285.1 archaeon | reverse complement strand
GCTTACTCCTTTTTCTCCAAATCCAAAGCTCAAAGAAGTTGGAACCCCTATAACAGGGATGTCTACGAGACTAGAGACTAGAGACGGTAATGCACCTTCCATGCCCGCAACCACTATGAGAGCGTCTACATCTTTCTTCAGCATTTCTTTCAAAGGTTCGAATAGCCTATGAATTCCAGCAACGCCTATATCGTAAGCAGTGAATACCTCACAACCGATTTCTTCAGCGATCACCTTTGCCTCCTCTGCTACTGCTATATCGGATGTTCCTGCAGTTATTACACCAACCTTTCCTCCCGACCTCTCTAACTTAAAGCCTTTTTTTCTCATTACAATGATCTTCGATCTCTCATTTACAAGTAGATCGATATCAGGTGTCACCATCTTTCTCATCGCTTTTATGCAGTCATCGTCTGCACGGCTGACTATCGCCCTTCCTTTTTTATTCGTTACATGAAGAGCGATTCTTGCAGTCTCTTCAGGTAATTTTCCAGTAGCCAGTATTATCTCAGGAATTCCTTTTCTAAACTCTCGACCAATATCCACCTTTGCTATGTCACCTATCTCTTCTATAGCCGATAACTTCAACAACATTTCTGCTTCATCGACGGATATCTCTCCTTTGGCAAGCCTTTCTAGAATCTTCCTCATTTTGATCTTCATCAGATATTGGTATTATTTTATTCTTTACTCTATCTCAGCAAAGCTTAACTTATTGGTAGGTTTCTTAAAGATAGAAATGGTTCAAGAGCGTGTACTCGTCATCGACTGCCGAGTTTCAGGGGTATCTGGAGATATGATACTGGGTGCTCTGATCGATCTAGGGACCGATGCCGATGAGGTTAGAGAAGTGATGAAGTTGGCTGGAAGATACATTGAAGGAGTCAAGAGTCTAGATGTGGAAGTAAAGGATGTAAAAAGGAGGGGGTTCAGAGCGAAAAGGGTCGAAGTAAGAGCCGAAGAGGACTATGAGCATAGGAAAGGGGCGGAAGTCAAGGAGGCTATAGTGAAATGTGCAGAAGAATGTCTTAAGGTTGATGCAAGAAACTTTGCAGTCGATGTCATAGACACTTTGATAGAGGCTGAATCTAAGGTACATGGGGAGGACCCTAAAGATGTTCATCTACATGAATTAGGGTCTGTCGACACAGTAGCAGATATAATTGGCACAGCCTTCTCATTGGAAAAGTTGAAGCTGTTTGATAAGGTAAAGATATACTCAACGCCAGTCGCTCTTGGAGGAGGAACTTTTGGATCATCAGAAGGAATCATGGCTAGCCCTTCTCCAGCAGTTTTAGAGATATTGAAATCGAAAGGATTTCTTGTGGTAGGTGGACCCATAGATTCTGAGTTATCCACACCTACAGGGGCATCGATACTTGTCAACATAGCCGAGCCAATAGCCCACTACCCTCTATTCAAGCCATCTCATACAGGTTATGGTGCAGGAAGAATGGACTTTGCTGAAATCCCTAACATACTACGCATGACTTTAGGTGAAGTAATGCCAAGAAACTTTCTCGATGAGGTCTTTACGATAGAAACGAATGTCGACGATGTAACTGGGGAGGTAATAGGTTACACTATGGATAAGTTGATGGAAGAGGGGGCGAAGAGCGTATCCATAATCCCCATCTACACTAAAAGCAATAGACCCGGGCAGATAATTCAAGTTATAACAGATGGCGAGAATGTAGACAATCTATCCAGAGTCTTGATGGACGAGACAGGCACTTTAGGCGTGCGTGTAATCCCTTGTAAGAGGCATATCTTATTGAGAGATTTCTTCGATTTAAAACTGAAGATGGATGGAATAGAAAGACCGATAAGGGTAAAGGTTGCAAGGGATGAAGATGGCAAGATGATCAGGATAAAGCCGGAGTATGGGGATGCTAGAAGGATAGCAAAGGAAGTTGGCTTGCCATTAAGGGAGGTCCTGACTCTTGCAGAAGAGGAGGCACGCTCTATCTTAAAGTTAAAGGAGTAGAAAATATGGGATCGAACTCAACTACCCAGAGAAAGTTCGATGACCTTGTAAATTTCTTCAAGGATAAGGGAAAGGTTTTAGTTGCTTTCTCAGGAGGTGTAGACAGCTCTGTAGTTACAGCCGTGGCCAAGACCATCTTAGGTAGTGGAGTGGTAGCTGTAACAGCGAGTTCTATTACCTTACCTCCTTGGGAACTCGAAAACTCGAAACAGATAGCAGAGGTGATAGGCGTGAAGCACATAATAGTTAAGATAGATGAATTGGAGAATTCACTTATTACAGAAAACCCGCCCGACAGATGCTATTACTGTAAGAAAGAATTGATAGTTATACTCAAGAAAGTAGCGATGGAAGAAGGGGCAAGAGTGATAGTCGATGGCACGAATGCCGATGATCTCAAGGGGCATCGACCAGGAGCCTTGGCTTTGAAGGAAGAGGGCGTTTATAGCCCCCTTGCTCTAGCAGGACTCACGAAGAGAGAAGTAAGGGAGATAGCGATTCATCTAAAACTTCCAAATGCTGATAAACCTTCTATGGCTTGTCTAGCTTCAAGGTTTCCTTATGGTCAGAGGATGACCTATGAGGGCATCAAGAGGGTTGCTGGAGCTGAAAAGTATATAATGGATCTAGTAAAGGCGAGACAGGTCCGTGTCAGAGACCATAACAACATAGCTCGAATCGAGTTAGGGAGGAACGAGAGGAAGCTTCTTTACAATGAAGATCTGATGGACAAAGTAGTGAAGAAGTTAAAGTCTCTTGGTTTTAATTACGTTACCATGGATCTGCAGGGCTACCGCTCAGGGAGCATGGACGAAGTGCTGTAGCTTTACTTAGACTTCTTATCTTATTCCAAGTGTCTTGTTGGTGAGTTCTATGGATTCTTCTTTCGAGTACCCGCCTATCAACGCCCTTATGGCATCCATATTCTCAGGTATGACTATGGCTTCTTGATGGACACCCATGTAGAAGTAGATTTCATCATCTATGACCTTGATCGAATCTTCCCATACAGGTACTTCATATAGATCGTTACGAGGTCTACCGATCTCCCTTGCCATATCTGTGACTTTGGCTGTAGAGTCTATCCCCTCTTTACTATTGAGTAGAAGGATTCTTGTTGTATTTCTTAATGCATCCCTCACTTTGTCCTCACTCACCTTCTCCTTGACTGAAACTATCAATGAGTGGAGGTGCATGTTAGTTGTTGGTATCTTCAGAGCCATCGTAACTATATCGATGTGAGGAAGGACTGTGCGTACATCAGGTCCATGATGAGATGGGAGGGCCACAGGGTCAAGAACAACAGCGTCTATTGGCCCCCTCTTTGTATCGTCTGGATCGGCAGCCCTTCTAGCTATCACAACTCTAGCCCTCTTTATCTTGAAATCTTGATCTAAAGCGTTGAGCACACGGCACAAAGCAGTTGTATTGCATGAGACTACCCTTATAGACCTCCTACCCTTAGCGTCATCGAAATTACATTGTGTAACGGAAGAGAAACCTGTAAGCTCATGCTTCTCTCCTCCTTCAAATATGGCCTTTTTATTGAATTTCTCGTAAATTGGATTATTCTGGGCACCGATGCCTCCAGGGGTAGCATCCACAACTACATCCACTTCCTTCAGTAAGTCCTCCAGCACCCCCTTCGGATTTAAGCCTGCTTCAGAGAAACTCTTCAAAGATTTGTCGTCAGCTGCATAAAGATCGTACTTTTTTTCCTTTGCCAGACGGGCCTTATAGTCTGCCCTTACCTTGACTATGCCTTTCAAAACCATGTCTGGTTGAAGCACTACAGCATCTGCGACCCTTCTGCCTATTACACCGTAACCATTCACGCCAACCTTGATCATTTCTCAGCCCTCTCAGCCGCTCTTTCAAGAGCATCTATAAGGGGCAGGCGCTTCCCAGCTAGGTAGAGGACCAGTGCTCCGCCTGCTGTGCTCACGTAATCTATCCATTCTTTTATACCGAACTTCTTTAATGCCGTGGTCAGATGTCCCCCGCTTACTATTGTAGTGCCTAAAGATGATGCCATGGCCCTTAAAAGTCCCTCGGTTCCTGCTTCAAAGCCAGATTTCTCAAAGACTCCAGGAGGCCCGCTCATGAAGATCGTACCCCCGCTACGGATGATTCTCGAATAAGAATCTATGGTCTTTGGTCCTATATCCGAGATTACGTCGTCCTTGCCTAATTCGTCGATGCTTATCTCTACCCTCTCACCACCACGCTCTACAGCAACATCTTGTGGAAGTTCGAATGTTTGAGGATAAGTTGCTAGAAGGGCCCCAGCCTTCTCCATGATTTCATCCTCTCCACTTATCCCCAGTTTATACTTGATCTTGTCCATAGCCTTGAAGAAGACATTTGCTATCAACCCAGATAATAAGACTTTATCAGCACGGTTATTGTTGATCAGCGCTTCTATGGCTTCCATCCTGTCTGTCACTTTTGAACCACCAAGTACGGTTATATAAGGCCCTTTCGCAGCAGTCGTTACCCTATTCAAGGCTTTTAACTCCTTTACTACGAGTCTCCCACCACATGTAGGTAGGAGATAAGAAAAACCGACGATGGAAGGATGGGCCCTATGGGCGGTAGGAAAAGCATCCAATATGCAAGCATTGAAAAGTTTGTAAAGGCGTTGCACAAAGATCGTCTTCGTTGCCTGTTCAGGTTCGTACTCCTTGTTCTCTTCAGCGATAAATCGTAGATTATCCAACAGAAGCACTTCTCCCTTTTTTAGGTTAGCTATCTCCCATCTCGCTGCTGGGCCGAAAACGTCTTCAATGAATTTTACCTCTTTCCCTAAAATTTCACTCAATATCTTTGCATGTTGCTCAAGAGATATGTAATCATACCTTCCTACACGTCCTTGATGAGACGCTACAACGACCTTGGCGGAATCTAGATCACGTATCGTTACAGCCGCTTCCTTTATCCTTTCTTTCTCCATAAGTCTTCCAGTATGAGGATCGATGGGCGTATTTATGTCAACACGTAGAAAGACTGTTTCATCTTCTAAATTCAAATCTTCTATAGCTAGTAACTTCATGGCTATAGGATAAGATTCGGCTTTTATGCTAAATATACTTTTGGATGATTATCAATCGATCTCAGATTGTCAAGTTTGATATCAAGTTTGATATTTGAAAAAAATAGGGAAATTTAAATGTGTAGTTAGATCCTCTTTTTGGTAGCCTTATGATAAATTTTCATCACAAATCTGGGTGTAATGCATTTACCCTATGTATACCTACTTCAGCAACTAGGTCATAAGCCTTGAATAGTTTAA
>JACGUG010000012.1 GCA_024256285.1 archaeon | reverse complement strand
AATTTAAAGTATCGTTGCGATGGATTTGAAATTGATAGACCTTTCTAATGAAGAGGAGAAGATCAGAACAGCATACAGGATCATCTTTATCGTCTCAGTCATTGTAATGATCGCAACCGTAACGTATGGAACGGCCGTAGCAATAATACAAGGGGTGGATGTTGTTGGTGAAACCTTTGTCACTGTGGAGTTTCCTCCACCTGAGGTGATACCGTTCTTCTACGCCAAGCCCGTGACCTGGTTGGCGGCCTCAATAATAGCATTCTGGTTCTCCTTCTTTGAGCTTAAGAAAGAGCGCATTTTAAGGCTCCCTAAATTCGTTCGACAGATCTGCATGTTTATCGCCTTCTTTATAGCTGCCATAGCTTTCTATGAAGTTCTCTTCAACTTCACTATCTGGGGGGCCTTGATGGCAAAAGAGGCCATAGTAGGCGAGTTGAACCCCGATCTGCTCAAGAACCCCTTTCCTGACCCAGAAATGCCTTGGAATTTGGTCTTTGCCACAAAGCTGTTCTTTGTGGTAACAGTGGTTGCATTTTACACCTTCTATTTTCTTCAGAGGATAGAATCTAAGAAGCTGGAAACGGTTTGAAGATCGATCTTCGATAAGACGAGAAACCAAGGCAGAAAAAAAGCGTCCATGAGTAGTGGAACCAAGTAATTAAGAATGGTTAGTCCACTATACTACACAGATTTAAAGACTTCTAACAATTCACGCTTGCCCTTGAAATGAGATCTTATAGGAGCCAGTATCTTATCCAAGGCCTTTGCTACCCCTGATTTCAGGTCTGCTGGATGGAGCCCTCTCTCGAGGTATGCCTTCTCAAGCTCATGGAAACTCTCAAAAGTTATCTTCCCCCCAAATTTGGCAGGTCTCTCTATCTCCAAAGCTTTGAATTCATGGAAAACGATCTGCTTCGCCATCTCCAAGACAGGGTTGTAGTCTGTAACGCCTTCTGGGCACCATGCTTTTTGTAATTTCCTTTCGATCTCATCAGTATCATCATGGATGAATATGCATGTGACAGGCTTAGATTTGCTCATCTTACTTGAGAACAGCATATCGAGTTTTGAATCTTCATCTAGACCAGAACGGTGTGGCTTAGATAGGCCTGGAAGTAAGCTATGGTGGATGGCTACTGGCACCTTCCATTTTAATTTTGGGAACACCTCTCGGACCAGCATGTGGACTTTCCGTTGATCTATCCCAGCATGAGCTATGCTTATGTTCATGGCTTTTATATCTATAGACTGCATGGGCGGATATAGGTACTGGGCGAAATCGAGTCTATCCTTCTTGCTCCTTCCCATTATCGTCAGACATCGAGTGTTTCTTGCCAGTGTTATATGCTTTGAGAACTTCACCAGATTCTTCCAGTAATCGTCATTTCCACTGTATAGCTCTGAGCCGTAGGTTACCTCGACGCCAGGGCAGAAGAACTTGAAGACTTCTTCATAGTATTTTGATGCTACTCTGATCTTATCCCAGTCTCCCCCAAACTTGTTGTTGATGTAGCTGTGCCAATCGGCCAGAAAGACTCTACACCTGATCCCTGCTTTCATGAAATCGTTGATCTTGAAGCCTGAAATCACCAATGTGCCGAGGTGCATGAGCCCTGATATCTCAAACCCTATGTAGTGTTTTAGGTGCTCCTCAGCTTCTAACAGTGATCTAAGGTCCTTTAATGTAATGACCTCTTCGGTTGGTGGTCTAAGGATAAGTTCGATCTTCTCTTCGATGTCCATGACTAGCGCCTAATCTTCCATCAGCTTATCTTAAAAATCGATCTTTTAAAGGTTAAAATGAGTAGCTTTCGATCCTATCAAAAACCTAAAGTATTAGAAACAAAGTTCCCACTGTAGTTTTTAAATCTCTTCATCATCAGACTTTTCAGATTTGTCACGATTACCAGCTTGGATGGATTATGCTGACTATCTCTATCTCATCCCAAGGATTGTCTCCTACAAAAGCGCCTTCAATATAGCAAGCATTAAAAGTTGCAGGGTCTATCCAGTTGGCTCCTCCTGGGTCTCCCCATGTAGCCTCGATCAGCCAATACTGCTCGCCATCATCCTCTACATACCAATGAAAATCTCTTCCATAATCAAAAAGATCGTCAGGAGGAGA
This sequence comes from archaeon, assembly GCA_024256285.1. Lineage (GTDB taxonomy): Archaea > Thermoproteota > Nitrososphaeria > Nitrososphaerales > JACAEJ01 > HK02M2. The sequence continues at coordinate 21,606 of JACGUG010000012.1, read as the reverse complement.
ACTCATGGAAACCCCAAGCATACAGTGACCTCCGCCATCAGCATACACGAGCAAGAGTACAACGTCGAATCCACCAGAATTTAATATCGATGCTGTTAAGACTGCCAAGTTATCACAGTCCCCTGATTCTTCAACCATCGTTTCTATGGGATACTTTGTGTACAAGGTAACATTATAGCAAAGTTGATGGACGAGTTGTATCGCAAGGTTCACGAATACCTCCCCATCTCCATGGCTAACTTGCCAAAGATCATACGCTATTTCCCTTATCACATCGCTTTCTGGATCGGTCCAAGAACCAGCTGTCTTAGATATCAGCTCTTCAGTGACTCTATCGTTCAAAAGTGCGGGGACATGAGTCTCAACATCGAACCTATAGTTGTAATAATCAGCAGATTTTATCTTGTACCATGCATACCAAGACTCATCCGTCTTGTAGTTGTACAATGAGAAAATTCTAAAGTAGAATACTTCTCTCATTTGCCTTTCGAACAAGGTCAGTGTTTCATTCATCCCAGCCATCTGTTCTCTCAGTATTAAATTCTCGTTTTGAAGTTCGTTGTAATCATTTTGTAAAGAATTGATGATTATGAAGTGAGACAGACCATAGATAACGACAGAGCCGATGAGTATTCCTAAGATCAAGCCTATTGCTATGTATCTGCCAGTCTTCTTCTCTTCAGGTTGAGGTGGAGATGGGACATAACTCATAATCTAATCGACCTTTCAACCCTTGATGGCTCTGAATATAAAAAATAATCAAACAATGTAAACACCCTCTTATCGAAATCTAATGAAAGGTATTTAAGTCTAATTGAAAACTGCTTTTTATTAGAACTTATTTTTACTGGAACTTATGACCATCGACAGATCATGGAGACTCTTTATTATGCCTATCTCTCCATTCTCTAAACTTGTCGATGAGGTCTAGGCTTATGTCCACTATCAAGAGGAAGGCAACCATGAGCCATAAAGCGTCAAATCCAATCCAACCTTAAAGCACCTAGACATGATTAATAGTTCAAAAGACCGATTTAAACTTTAGTTATGTTGACTACTTTCAATCTTTCTTGTCATCAGTTTGATCAACAGTCGATGGGACAAATGCTTGAGCATTCATATATGATGATATGATAACATAAAAGAAGGCTAGAGAGGCCGAGCCATACCCTATCAATGAAGCGATGGCAAATGTTGTCAAGCCGAATTGTAATAAGCTACAGGCTGCGTAGAATTGATAGACACATATTATAAGGCTATATAGACCCGCGGCCATGACTAGGTATCTGGTGTACCCTTTTCCAAATTTGGTCAGTAATAAGGCTCCAACGATCAAGTTGGCTATTCCAGGCTCCAGAAGCAGTATCGTTCCTTCATGTAATATAGCAAGGGCGACCCATATAACCCCCGTTACCAAGAAAAAGAGTCCAAGGATTGTTGGCAACTTATTTAGATTCATCTTCAAAGCGATACACCTATGAAGTTAAAGGATTTAACCTTTTTTAGTAGATATGTTTTATCATAATACATCCTTGAATCTAGAGATGTTTATGGAGAGGGAAATGAGCGGTAATGGAAGCGAGATGAAGAAGTCACAAGAGCCATCTATCCCCCCTTCACTTCTCGTCTCTGCTACATACGATGGTGAAGCCAAGGTTGCTGTATTGAAGTTCTATGACCCCCGCACCCAGACCATCCATCTTTGGTATGATGATACGGGGCACAAGCCATACTGCTACTCTAAGTTGCCGATAGACGATCTTAAGGACCTTAAAAGCAGACCCGACGTTCTCGACCTTAAAGTCGAAAAAAAGAAAGACCTCTTAAGAGATACCGACATTACTTTGACAAAGATCATAGTCGATAACCCTCTTGCAATAGGGGGTACATCGTCAGAAAGGAGCATAAGAAACGTGATAGATGCATGGGAGGCTGACATAAAGTACTATGAAAACTATCTTTACGATAAAGGTCTGATAGTAGGGGCTTTTTATGAAGAGAAGAATTCAAAGATAGTTCCTGTAGAGTATGACGTTCCGAAGGTAGCAAAAGAGAGTCTCAAGAAGGTTTTAGATAAATCAGACCCCGATTTCAAATCTCACATATTAGAATGGATCAGACTTTTGAGCCAGCCCCTTCCAAGCATACGCCGTGCATCCTTAGACATAGAGGTTCTACCCCCAGCTGAGATGCGCATTCCTGATCCTGTAAAAGCAGAGTTCCCAGTTCTGGCAGTCTCTATAGTTGGAAGTGATGAAGCCCACGAAGTATTCTTGCTGAAGAGGAAGGATGTAGAGCTTGGAGAGAAAAAAATGGGGGATCATGTGAAGGTCTCTTTCTTTGAAGATGAAAAAGAGCTCATCTCATCTGTCTTTAAGCGCATCTTGGATTATCCATTCTTGATCACTTTTAATGGAGACGATTTCGATCTGAACTACTTGTATCATAGAGCAATGAATTTTGGATTCCCTAAGGAGCAGATACCCATCTCATTGGGCAGAGATGTAGCTTACGTCGACTATGGCGTGCATATCGACCTCTACAAGATTTTTAGAAATAAATCCCTTCAGATTTACGCTTTTGGGAATAGATATATCGAGCACACACTAAATGGGGTGAGCAAGGCTCTTATAAAAGAGTCAAAGATGGAGTTCGAAGGTGCGCTAGGCTCTTTGCCACTTTATGAGCTAGCAAAGTACTGCTACAACGATGCTCTGATAACCTACAAACTCACAAGCTTCAACGACGACCTACTCATGAAATTATTGATAGTCATAGCAAGGGTAGCTAAGATGCCAATAGACGATGTTGCAAGGCTAGGAGTATCAAATTGGATAAGAAGCATGATGTACTTTGAACATAGAAGGATCAACGCCTTGATACCTAAAAAAGAAGAATTGGAAGAAAAAGGCGGGGCAGTCTCTGAGCCTATAACGAAGGGCAAGAAGTATAAGGGTGCTCTTGTTGTCGAACCGAAGGCTGGCGTTCATTTTAATGTCTTGGTTTTGGACTTCGCTTCACTATATCCCAGCATCATCAAGGTCTACAACCTATCTTATGAGACTGTAAATTGTATTCATCCAGAGGACAGAAGAAACTTTGTCCCCGGAACTAAGCAATGGGTCTGCAAAAAACGTAAAGGTATATCGTCTTTGGTGATAGGGTCTCTAAGAGACCTAAGGGTCAACTACTACAAGCCCCTATCGAAAGATTCTTCGCTTAGCCCTGATGATAAAAGCCTCTACAATGTTGTAACTCAAGCTCTAAAGGTCATACTTAACGCTTCTTATGGTGTCATGGGGGCAGAAATCTATCCCCTTTACTGTCTCCCTGTAGCTGAAGCGACGGCAGCCATAGGCAGGTATATAATATCCAAGACGATAGAAAAATGTAAGGAGCTTGGTATAGACGTAGTATATGGAGATACGGACTCACTGTTTCTTGAGAGTCCTAGAGAGGAGCAGATAAAAAGGATCCAGAGATGGGCGGAAGATGAGCTTAAGATAGAGCTCGACCTTGAAAAGACATACCGATACGTAGCCTTTAGCCAGAGAAAGAAGAACTATCTTGGGGTTCTCTTAGATGGTAGTGTCGATATAAAGGGCTTGACGGGCAAGAAGCGCCACATCCCTCCCTTCATCAAGAATGCCTTTTATGAGGCTGTTGATACTCTAAGCCAAGTAAAGTCTCCTAACGATTTTGGGAAGGCTAGAGAAGCCATAAAAAGGCAGCTCCGTGAGAAATATCTCCTACTTAAAAGTAGGAAGATACCCCTCGAAGAAATGGCTTTCAACGTGATGATGAGCAAGGACATAAGTAGGTACACAGAAACACAGCCTCAGCATGTGAAGGTTGCGAAATTGATGAAAGAAAGCGGTCAAGAGGTGAAGGCTGGGGAGATAATCTCTTTTGTGAAGACAAAGACCCCCCTCGGTGTCAAGCCTTTAAACTTGGCTAAAATCGATGAAATCGACACAGAAAAGTACCTCGATTATTTAAGGGGCACATTCGAGCAACTGCTTGATGCTCTAGGTTATAGCTTTGATGAAATACTTGGCATGACGAAGCTGGAGGACTTCTTCTGGTCTCAATGAATTTTGGAGATGGTTAAAGGTTTACAGTACTCTTAAGCTCCATCACAGTGGTATCTGTTAAAATTTTTCTCGCAGATACTATCGGCTATAAAAAAAGTTATAAAGATTAGAAGAATTCATAATGATACTTTAAGAGAAAATGGGGATGGAGAAGTCAAAAATCGAAGAATGGAGTAAAGGACCGGTTAAACCTATGGAAGTCTGGAGAGGAATGACGGTAAACGAACTGGTACTTCAGATGAGGAGGTCAGGTTCCTTCTCTTCTGGCACGCTCGCAAAAGCTGTGGATACATACGAACAGATGATCAAAGATAAGGCATATATCTTCCTTACTCTTTCAGGAGCCCTTGTCCCAGCTGGTCTTAAGAAGGTGATCGTAACATTGATCGAGAAGAGATGGGTTGATGCGATCGTCAGCACTGGTGCCAATCTGGTTCATGATGTTTTGGAGGCATTCGGTGGCAAGCACTACAAAGGCTCCCCTTACTTAAGAGACGATATTCTCAGTAAGACTGGAATAAACAGAATATATGACGTCTTCATTACCGACGAAGACTTTGATGAAAGATTCGATAAGCCTATCAGCAATATATACAATGATATAGTAAGTAGTAGAAGAGGGGAGACTCTCTCCATAAATGAATTCCTTATGGAGATAGCAAAGCGTCTCCCAAACGAAAGTTCAATTTTAAAATCTGCCTGCCTTCATGGTGTAAAGGTCTTCGCCCCTGCCATTCAAGATTCGGAATATGGGATCGAAGCTGTCAGATACAACAGGAAGAACTCGGAAAAACTACGTGTAGATGCTTTCATGGACCTTCAAGAAATCTGGTCGATAAGAGAGAAGAACGAAAGAACGGGGGCCGTAATCCTTGGTGGAGGTGTACCGAAAAATTACGTTTTTCAATCCTCCATCTTCGCTCAAAAGAAACCCGACTACAAAATGCTAGACTATGTTATACAAATAACTCTAGACCGACCAGAGACCGGCGGGCTTTCTGGTGCGACTTTAGACGAAGCTGTATCTTGGGGCAAGATAAACGAAGTTGCAAGAAGGGTTGTAGTGGTAAGTGAAGTCACCTTGGCATTTCCGATGATTGTGGCCGCACTTCTAGAAAGGTTCAGTTAAATGAGTTATAGGGATCTTTTTCTTACACCTGAGCCTTTGATCACTTCTACAGAGGAAGGTGTAGAAACAGTCGCCAAGATATTCGGGGTTCCTTTTGATGCAACTACCACATTTAGGCCCGGTGCAAGATTTGGCCCCTATGCTATCCGCCAAGCCTATATGAATATAGAGACCTACTCACCTCAGCTAGATGTTGATCTGGAAAGATTAAGTATAAAGGACCTTGGAAACCTGAAATCGACTAGCAATGTAGAGGAGATGGTCTATTCAGTAGGAAAGGTCGTAGATGAGATAGTTGGCGAGAATGTGACCTGTGGGGTTTTGGGCGGCGAACATTCCTTGACCTTTGGTTCTTATCTTTCTGTCCCTAAGGATACTGCGCTCATTGTATTCGATGCTCACTTGGACCTTAGAGACGAATTTTCTGGCTTAAAGCTGAGCCATGCTACCTTTCTTAGACGCTTAACTGATAAGATCGGGGCAGACTCCATAGTTCATATAGGTTCTAGGGCTGCTAGTGGTGAGGAGTGGAGGATTGCCGAAAAGATAGGGCTCTCTTTAATATCTGCACAAATGATACACAGAGTTGATAATGCTGAGAAGCTTCTTACAGATTTCCTTAAAGGCTTTACAAATGTTTATGTAAGCATCGACCTCGATGTACTCGATCCCGCCTTCGCTCCAGCTGTGAGCAATCCTGAGCCTGATGGACTGTCTACTCGTAAGCTCTTAGAGTTTCTTTATTCTTTAAAGGGGAAGAAGATCGTGGGATTCGACATCGTTGAGCTTACGCCTCTTTACGATAATGGAACCACAGCAGTTTTAGCTGCCAAACTTATGACCGAACTTATCGGTCTATCCTATATAGCTCAAAGTAATCAAAAATTCTAGACGAAGCTCGGTCTTTTTGAAACGAGCATATTGAAGTAAAGGGGACGATATGGCCAACCTTTTGTCTCCTCTTTGACCGTCTTTACAAGCTCTTCTTCGCTCATCTCCAATTTCTTTCTTAAAGACCTTACCCTAACGGGCAACTTTCCTCTCTCGACCTCCTTCTTCCCCACAACCACTACGTAGGGTATCCACTCCACTTCAGCATTGGCTACCTTTTTTGCTACACTCTCACTTCTATCATCCACGTCGGCACGGATGCTATTGCTATTCAAGTTCTCCGCTAATTTTATGGCGAATTTTAAAGAGTCGCTGCCTACATTGATGATCCTCACCTGAACTGGGCAGATCCATGTTGGTAGAGAGGGTGTTGGTAGACTTGAAGCTTTCTCCAAGAGGTCTGCCATGAACCTTTCCACTGATCCTATCACGGCTGTATGTATTATCACAGGCCTTCTTTCTTTACCTTCCTCATCCACATAGGATATGTTGAACCGCTCAGCATTTCCGACATCTATCTGGGCAGTAGAGCTCTCTACGACGCGCCCTTGTTGGCTGACGAAGTTGAATTCGATGTTGATTATCCAATAGTACATACCCGATTCGATAACATGAAGTAGGACCTGGCTCCCTTCCATCTTCACCAAAGATCGAACATAGTCTAGCCCTTTAGGATCGTCGACGAAGTCCTTACTGACGTTGTAGAGACTCGTGTAATCCCAACCGAATCTGTGCCCCTCTTCTAGGCACCTTTTACAGATCTTTTCGAATTCGATCTTTGCCTCTTTGATGTTGAGGCACAGTATGTGCATATCTGGCATGTGAAACTTTCTTAACCTAGTAAGCCCTATCAATTCTCCCCTCTGCTCAAGTCTGTAACTATCAGCCAACTCAAAAATCTTAAGAGGCAGATCACGGTAGGATAGAGTTGAATCTGAAAGTAAGGAGAATTGCCCGAAGCATGCTGCATACCTCAAAGCAAAGGTCCTTTTGCCACTCTTCACCTTGTACATCCTCTGGCCGAAGAGTCTGGCATGCTCACTAATAGATTTGAAACTTAAATCGTAAAAGATAGGAGTCTTGACAGGGTTGGCCCCCAATTCGAGAGCGATCTGCAATGTCCTATCAGCTAGAAGGTCGAAGATAAGAGTTCCCTTGGGTTTGAGTATTAGATGACCAGGGTCAGAAAGTTCTTCGTATCCCGCTACCTTGAGCTTTTTCATGAGTTCTATATGTGGGGCTCTTTTGGCGCTGCTCTTCTTGTAGACCTCAGAATCTACCAAGGCCTGAAGATTTCGATCTTTTATCCTCGCTTCATCTATCGGGTACACTTCTCCATCAGTGTCCACCAAGTAGTACCCACCTGGTTGGAAATCCAACATTTCTATCTAACCTACCTATCCAATAAGTACGGGTATATAGAATTGACTGATGAAGTCATAAAATTCACCTTTGCCCATACCTTAGTCTATCCAATTCTCTGGACCTTTTCGGTTCCTTCTTAACTTAATGAAAATCATATTTACACCTATTCTTATAGGGATGAGCAATTTGAACGAACTTCCTTACCCACATTATGAGTCATGCCTTCCTTTTTATGTTTTATATTATCACAGGACTACCAAATCAGTATTAATATTCTGAATACAATTCGCGAAACATTCATACATCAGTTCCATCTAATTAATTGATACGTGAAGCGTCTAACAGAATGTTGAAGAACAGTTACAGAAGATCCAAGCCTCTGGCAAGATGGTTGAAGGTGGATATTCACAGACACACTTAGTGGATTCTTCCTTTCGCCATAGATCGCCCTCAGAGTTATTGGAGCTATTCTAATGCCATCATCGAAACCTACACATCGAGGCTCATCCAGTTGCATCCTTTGAAGATCTTTGTCTTCTTCGAGAAACACCCCATCCTATTGGAGCAAGGATAACTCCTACACCCTATTTTTACCATTAATGGAAGATCTGTGCGTTGCATAAGGATAATGTAGGGTCACAGACAAATCCTTCTCGTAGTTTTTAGTGCTGATTCGACCATCTCAAAGTGGGAGAGTATGTCCAAACCAGCTCTCGTTATCTTATAGACGACTCCCTCTCTCATGGTCGTCCTCTCTATCAGATCTAAATCCATCAACCATTGAAGGTCGTTCTTAAGTTCATTCCAAGTTAGATTTGCCCTGTACATTATATGAGTCTGCCTCACAGGGCCTTCACTTGCTATGACTTTCAGAATATCTATAAGCCTCTCAAGCTTAGATCGGCGAGCTATTTTCATATCGGATAATTGTTTATAGCAGTTACTCAATAAAAAGTATTCTTAGGTACCGATAAGTGCCCCTTGAAGCACACACTTCTAATTTAATCTACTCATAAGTTATACATATGTTATTTTTTTGGTTACTTGACTCTCTCGGATGGAGTCGCCCCTTTTCCTGGTCCTCAGGATACTTAAAAATTCTCAACCTAAGATCCTTTTCAGGGACCCCACCTAAGATCTCTAAAAGGGCTTGTGCCGTATAAAGATTTTTGTTTCCTTAAGTTCTTCTTCCATACTTTATAATGAATTTCGCAGAGGTAGACCTTCTTCCCCTCTGTCTTGACTTGTAGATCAGAGGACGAAAACTTTTCTCGGCTCAAAGATCGAATAGCCTTATTTTTACAGTCTATTACAGAGCATTTTATGCCCTTCTGAACCTTGCCCAAATCTACCATCGATTACTACAGACTACTTAGATATAGGCTTGACTATAACTTTCTTTAGACTCTGATTTTGAGCTTTATTCCTCAGAGGTCTGCTCATCACCCATATTATCCTTACAGTTCCGTCGATTTCAAATCTCATACGATAGAATATTTAACTGAGTATTGGGGAGATTTGAGGGGAAACCTTGCTGAACAAGTTCAGGAGGGCCTTTGAGCCCTTTTTCAAGAGGCTCGGCAGGTACTTGGCTAGGACCGGCCTCCCTCCAATCTTCTGGTCTTCCCTTGGTCTTACAGCCGCCTTTTTTTCATCCTTGGCTTACTCAGGAACCTTCTTTTCTGATGGCTTTTATGGCGGGCTATTTCTGCTGGTATCCGGCTTCGCAGACGTGCTGGATGGTTCTGTTGCAAGAGCTACAGACTCGGTCTCTTCAAGGGGGGCCTTCATAGACTCTACCTTCGATCGCTTGGGAGAACTTTTCGTCTTCATAGGGATTTTGGTGGGTGGATTTAGCGACCCTCTACTTGTGATCACTGCCTTGTCTCTCTCCCTCCTTGTGAGCTACACCAGAGCGAGGGGGGAGTCCTTGGGCATAAAACTTTCAGGGACAGGCATAGGTGAGAGAGCTGAGAGGATACTGGTTCTTGTGATCGCTAGCATGCTGGGCTATGTAGATTATGGAGTCATTATAGTGATGGTATTGGCTCTCATAACATTTTTACAGAGAGTCGTTCTTGTGGTTAAGGCATTGTGAGAATAAGCATTTTGACTGAGATTCTCTAGAAGATCTCTGGTTATCTTTGTTGGATTTTAATTTTGAAAACTTTATAGCGTGAGCCAATCGATCCCCAATCAATTGAAAAGTTTTTCTATCTTAAAATTGAGATCGTAGTGGGTGAAATTTTGAGCGAAAAAGGTAGTCTTGGACTTGGCGCCTTCGTTGGTTTCCTTCTTATGCTCGTACTTGGTTGGACTGTTGTAGGATCTTTCGTTGCTGGCCTTGTTGCTGGGTTGATAGCTGGGGGAGGTGCCCTTAGAGGTGCGGAAGCAGGCTTTCTCTCTGGCATATTGGGAGGGATAATAATCTCTGTTATCTTGACTATAGTCGGAACAGCTGCTCTTGGACCTTTGGGCGGTCTTGCCGGCTTGCTAACCGGTTTTGCAGTAATAGTGCTAAGTCTAGGCGGTGCTATCATAGCCCTCATCGGTGGAGCAATAGGTGGCTTGATAAGGGGATAACTTCACAATTTCACAGAATGAAATAAAGAAGATGAGAGAAGGGTCAGACAGCCTTTGCCTAACCTCACGCGTGTATCTGAGTTGACTTCTTAAATGTGAGCACATGGTGCAGAATGCCTCCATATCCACCAACCGATTCAAAACCAGCATCTTCGCATCAATGAATCACAGTCTTTCGAGAGGAAGCTGGAAATTTTCAAAAACCTTATTTGGAACAATTTGAGCATGTTAGCCGAAATTACCGCCTTAACCGGAGGATGAAATGAGCACTTCATCTACACACCTCCCAAAGCCCAAGGGTTTGCTTCGACTGGTGTACAATTTGCCATCATATCTCTATCACCTGCGCCTAGGCTGGCTGTTGGGTCATCGGTTTCTCATGCTGACCCACAAAGGTCGCAAGACTGGCCGAATTCGCCATACCGTGCTCGAAGTGATTCGCTATGATATGGTCACAGAAGAAAGCATCGTCGTCTCTGCATATGGCGAAAACTCCGACTGGTATCGCAATATCCAAGCGAACCCAGCCCTAGAAATCCAGACAGGGCGGAAACGTTACGTTCCCATTCAGCGCTTTCTCACCCCCGACGAAGTCTATATGATGTTTACTGATTACGAACGCCGTCATCCGCAGGTCGCTCACACGCTACTAAAACTGGTTGGCTATCAATATGACGGTTCTGAGTCGGAGCGGCGAGCGCTTGCAGCATCCCTTCGCATGGTCGCCTTCCTTCCGAAAGATCAGACAGTAGTACTATGATCGAACTGGGGCTGATTACAACGATAAGCTAAGTTTCTCAACTAACTTCTTTACTTTCCCTCAAAAAGACAAGATGCTCTATCATCGGTACGAGCGGCGATCCTTTCTAGCCCTCACTTTTACAAGCCCATAATGAACAGCGCACGATACACAGTAATACTTGACGGTCTTGGGCGATGAAATGTAGGTTCCTGTAGCCCTGAGCTCTTTGGCCAACGAATGCTCGACGAGACTCACCCTTGAAGTGAACTTCTTGGCTTTATCTCTGGGTACCAATGAACCACACTTGCTACAATGGACGTAATCAGAGTGGCCTTTCCCCCCCTTCGCTCTGCCTCTGCTCTTTCTTTTCTTGGGCATAATACCATCACAACTATTTATATCACATTGCTTTAAAACGTTATGATTTATCATCGCTCTACATTGGTTTGTAGATGGAAGATAAGTCTTCGATGGCAAGCCATTATTAGAAGATGTAAAATTCTTAGGCGATCTTTGAGAGCTTTTCGAACTCATACACGATTCTCGCGACCACTACGTGGGCTTCAAGAGGTAAAGGATGGCAAGAATAGATGAGATCGAAATTCGAGGATATGTCTTGGGAGAAGTGGCCTCTTGGGAAGCCTCCAACTATCAAAGCAGGCTTCTTGTACTTTACCAACTCCTTCGCAACCCCTTCAAAGGTACCTCTCTTCCCTATTCTTGAAAGGCCCAGAGTGATGGAGGGTTCGATTTCAGATATCAGCTCTTTGAGGGATTGCTTTTTCATCTCAAGTAGGACTTCATTATTTGGCGTTACTATCTTCTTCTCTTTGAAGAGCTTCTCTATGAGACCTTCGAACCTGAAGTAGGATTTTGGAAGCCTGACAGACCTGCCCAAATGTATGACATGATCTTTAACTGTATGGACATAGACATCCATCGATCCTCCCATGTAAAGGGGGGAAGAAGTTGCTTCGAGGAGGGAGAAGTGGGCTATATCGGGCCTCCCCCTTCTCTCAGAATCCTTTAGCTTTAGCATGGCTACATGATGGTAGCTTCTATCTAGCAGCAATTCACCAGCCTTCTTTCCTTTAGATGAAGCATCTTCCAAAACTGATGGGCGTTTCCAAAGCTCACGAGGTACCAGCTCTAGAGCGGTCTCGGCAAGGATCAATACGAGCAATCTTCTCAAGTTTAAGGTCAATCTTTTATCTTAGCCCTTTTTTATGATTTTTTAGGTTTGCGTAAACACATAAAAGACCTTGCCATGCAAAGAGTTGATATTCTGCTAGATAACGCCTTGAAGAATGCCAGAGAGGATATGGACTTGGCTCAGAGGCAGGCATCGATAGCAAGGCGGTTATGCATGAAGTTCAACATCAGGTTACCATATGAGAAGAGACAGCTCTTCTGTAGAGGATGTAAAAATTTCATAGTGCCGGGCATAAATGCCCGTGTAAGATTGAAGAATAAGCCGAGGGCTATAAGGATAACATGCCTTGAATGTGGTCATGTTTATCGAAAAGGAATCGATCGAAAATCGTAAGAATGTTATTATTTTGGTCAAGTTATTAGATTATCTAATGTGAATATCTCCCCCTTCGTTGGCGGATATACTAGGAACTTTCTGAATCTGATCATACTGGACTTGCTGGTTGATAGATCGATGAGTGGTCATGATATCATCCTCGAGATTCATGAAAAGTTGAATATTTTGATAAGGCCGAACACCGTCTACTCTCTCCTCGAATCCTTGAAGAACGAAGGCTTGGTAACAGGTTGTATAGGTAGAGATAAGATAGGGATTTACACAACGACAGATAAAGGTAGAGAATTTCTTGGAAAGTCCTTGAACGATATTGAAAAGGGAGGATCTCTCTTTAGCGGAGGTCGAGAGTATTGAAGAGGATTCCAAGAGAGCTTACCGATTTCTTCTCAGAAGGGAATAACATCTTCCTCATCAAGGGCGACCCTGGTACAGGAAAGACTATTCTTAGCTTGGAGATTTTGAGACAGTTCAGGAAGGAGAAGAGGGGGACATACATAAGCACAAGGGTCTCACCTTACAGATTACTCTCTCAATTCCCATATCTTAAGGATGTCGTGGGGCAAGATAAGATCGGTGATTATCAAGAGCTCTCAAGCGAAACTTTCATAGTTTCAGATCCAAGAGCTAGGAACCTCCCAACGATCTTCGAGCACTTCTTCGAGTTGGCCATGATCATAAAGAATCCTTTGATAGTCGTAGATAGCTGGGAAGTCGTCACCGATAGGGCAGATCCAGACGAAGTTAAGAAGAGTTTGGACCTGATCGAGACCCTTGTCAGCTCTAAAAGGGCGAACGTAGTATTCGTCAGCGAAACGAAAGAGCAGACTTCCCTCGACTACTTGGTCGATGGGGTCGTAACCTTATCTTCCAACGAGATTGAGGGAAGGCGAATCAGGGAGATGGAGCTTAAAAAGTTGAGAGGAATAAGTATAAAGCAACACAGATACCTATTCACTCTGGAAGGTGGCAGGTTTTCTTATTTCCCTCCTTCAGAGCCAAGATTTCCTGAAAAGCCAAAGATATGGAGATCTTTGCCCGACTCTGAAACTCGTCTCTCTAGCGGTATTAGAGAGTTCGATAAAATTTTAGGTGGCGGGTATCTGAGGGGAAGTATGTATCTATTCGAGATTGGCGAGAACGTCCCAGAGGCAGGGTATGGGCCTATTATAAGGACGACTGTATGTAACTTCTTAGCCAATGGAAATGCTTGTAGCATCTACCCATCCGTCGATGAGGATGTGGAGGATATCGCGAGAGGCATAATCCCCTTTGTCGGGGAAGATGTCTTTAACAATAATGTCAGAATCCGTGAATTTGGTCATCCTTCTGAAAAGCCCTATGCGTTTTTTATTAAGTCAGAATCTGTAGAAGTGGTATTTGCAGAGTATCTTGGAGTAATAACAGAGCTCAGAGGAGAAAGCAACAGACCGATATTGCACATATATAACATCGATATGCTTGAGCTGGTATACGATATTGAATCGTTGATAAAAATATCAAGTCTAGTAGCAATTGCTTTTAGGAAGCTACAAGACGTAGCATTGATTATCGTTAAGCCTTCAACCTCAGCGAAGTTCAAGGATCAGATCAAAGAAATCTCAAAAGCCCATTTCAAGATAGTCGAGAAGGATGGGCGTCTTATAATTTATGGAATGAAGCCGAGCACAGGAGCTTACAATCTCGATGTAACTGTATCCAAAGGCCATCAAAGGGTAAAGTTGACCCCTATAGTATAGAGGGTCATGACTGTAGCATATTCTATTGAACCCTAAACTTTAAATTAAAACCTAAATATGGGCAATTACAGAGTATGGCCTACATAAAGGCTTATGAGTTAGATCAAAAAATTGGGTGTTGAGAAGGTTAATGGTCACAGTCTATGATATCCCTCAAGACTTGCTCATAAAGAAGTTGGCTGAGGAGTTGAAAAGAAGGTATCCCCAGGTTTCACCCCCAGCGTGGGCTATGTATGTGAAGACAGGCTCTCATGCCGAGAGACAGCCTCAGGATAAGGATTGGTGGTATACCCGCTGCGCCTCATTACTACGCAAGGTCTATCTACATGGTCCTATAGGGCTGAGCGATCTAAAGCCTATGTATGGAGGGAGGAAAAGTGTTGGATACCGTCCATTTCACCATAGAGATGGAGGAGGTTCAGTAATAAGAAAGGCTTTAAAGCAGTTGGAGGCATCTGGCCTTGTTACAAAGCAAGAAGAAAAAGGTCATATCTTGACGGGTCAAGGAAGAGCTTTGTTGGATAGGCTCAGCACAGAAATCTTTAAGGAAATCGTCGAAGTTAACCCCTCTCTGGCGAGGTATGCATGAGGTGGTGAAGATGGCTGAAAGGATTGGGAGTGATGATGAGGCCCATCTTGAAGAAGCCAAGAAGAAAATTATGAGAGAGAGGTTGCTAAGGTCTCTCCTCACATCAAAAGCACGCCTAAGGCTAGCCAACATCAGGATGGTGAACCCAGAATTGGCAGATACTGCAGAAAACTATGTCATCAAGATAGTCTCTGATCTAGATATCAGAAGGGCTATCACAGATGAAGAACTGAAGGGTATGCTGAAAGAGATTCAACAACCAAAGAGGGAGTTCAAGATAAGATGGGCGTGAGTGATCTTTAAATTGGGATCGATAAAACCATCTGGGCTCAAGAAAAGGCTGTTAAAGAAGACAAAGCAGAACTCCCCCGTTCCTGCTTGGGTCATAGTCAAGACGGGGAGAAAGGTACGTACCAATCCAAAGCGAAGATCTTGGCGAAGGAAGAGGCTCAAGGCATAAGGTGTGATGATCTCTTTGGCAGAGAACGAAGTTTTAGAAAGGATTTACACGATTCCTTTAGGGCGAGCTCTAATAACACCCAGGTATAGGAGAGCGAAGAGGAGCATAAACATCATTAAAGAGTTTGCGGCGAGGCATATGAAGTCCTCTGATATAAAAATCTCCCCCGAAGTGAACGAGAAGATATGGGAGAGGGGTATAAAAAACCCTCCAAGAAGGATTACCGTCAAGATGGTGAAAGACGAAGAGGGAACAGTTAAAATCTCTCTACCAACTGAGGAGTAACTCCGTCAGATTACTTCTGCAGCTTCACTATAGCCTTATACTCATCTGCTATAAGTACTTGAACATGCTTGTAGATTGAAAGAAGTACACCGAGAGGCTAACAGCATCGACCGGTCTACCTTCATGACCTTTGAGACTACGACCTTGACCCCTAAATGTTCCCATCATCTAAAGAGCAATGACTCCACCTTCCATCAAAGATTTAAAGCCTATGGCCTTCCCCTTGAGCATAAGTTGCAAAATTCGGTTCACCTAAAGTTTTAAAGTGAAGGCGACGTTTAAACTCAACCGTTAAAAAGTATAATAGATTTTGAACGTTTTTAGCGCATATCTGAATAAAAAAAGATAAAAGCAAACTCGCGAATGAGTGAGATCGAACGGAGGTTGTTAAGCGACTGGCAATTCACCTTCTAGATATATACAGAAACCCGAATATCGGGATCTTCACCAAGTGTAATGACAATTTTCTTTTAATTCCCAAGGGACTGAGTACAACAAAGACTTCTACGTTCTCTTCATTTCTAGGCGTAGAACCTGTTAAAACGTCTATAAGTGGTCTAAGGTTGATAGGCCCCCTTGTGGCCATGAACAACAATGGTATCTTGGTCTCTAGGCTTGCAGAGGACGAAGAGATAAGAGAGATAAAGAGAGAGATGGGTTTGCCTATAGAGAGGGCACCTACAAAGTACACATCTATAGGGAACCTTATGGTCGTTAACGACAACGGTGCCATAATATCGGACGTCTTACCTAAACATGTAGTCAAATTGGTAGCCGATGTCCTAGATGTCCCGGTCGATATAATGAGCATAGCAAATTATCACCAAGTCGGCTCGATGGTTTTAGCCACAAATATGGGTGCAGTCATTCATCCTCGTGCCTCTGAAGATGAGGTTGAGAGGGTTCACAAGATACTTAAAGTCTCTGTCGCGCCGTCGACCGTCAATAGCGGTGTTCCTTACGTATCCTCGGGCATTATAGCCAATTCGAAGAACGCTATCGTAGGAAGTCTCACGAGCGGACCAGAGCTGGCGATGTTAAGTCGAATCCTCAAGGTGTGATCGGTGAACATTTATATTTTAAATGCCAATTCATAATTAAATTGGTGAATATCGTTGAGTGAACAGGAGAAACTTCAATCGTTGGTCTTGGAGCTGAGGATGCTAGAAGAATCTCTCAAAGAGGTCGATGCACGTGAATCTGTTGTAGCTAGGGCGATAATAGAGAGCCGCTCAGCTCTAGAAGCGATAAAAGGGTTTTCAAGTGGTGACCCTTCTGAGATACTCGTGCCTATAGGAGGAGGGATATTCTTGGAAGCATCTGCGCCTCCTCCAGACAAGCTCGTTATCAACATAGGTGCTGGTGCCGTAGTAGAAAAGACGAAGGAGGAAACAGTGAATTTCTTAGAGGAGAGGATAAAAGAACTCGAGAGGGTTATTCTAATCTTTGAATCACAGAAGGCTGACCTAGTAAATAGGATAAATTCAAACAGAGCTGCTATAAATAGCATTGTAGAAAAGCAGAAAAGAACTTGACTATACAATACGATCGTAAGCCTTCATATTTGAACTGAAAAAGAAGTGAAAAAATGTTCGACAAACTCCGTTCTGCCATAAAAGTGCTAAACAAGGCCGTTACAGAGCGTACTTTAGATGAAAAAGAGGCTAGCAAAGTTCTTTGGGAGTTCGAGATAGCCTTGATGGAGAGCGATGTAGCCCATGAGGTGGTCGAGGAATTGACCTCGAGGGTAAAGGACGAAGTAGTCGGCACAAAAGTTCAACGTTTTAAGGACTCTGCAGAGCATGTTAGAGAACTCTTGATGAATTTGATCAAAGATGTCTTTTCAGGGGCGAGCCAAATCGATCTGCTTCAGATGATCGAGGAGAAGAAGGCTATTGGAGAGCCTTTCACAATCGTATTCTTGGGCATAAATGGTACTGGGAAGACCACTACCATAGCCAAGTTCGCAAATCTGCTCAAGAAGGCGGGCTTTTCAATAATCTTGGCATGCTCGGATACTCACCGTGCTGGTGCAATAGAGCAACTCACTCAACATGCAGAGCGCCTGTCCATAAAAGTTATTTCGCAAAAGTATGGTGCCGATCCAGCAGCCGTAGCCCGTGATGCCGTTTTACATGCAAGATCACGCAAAATAGATGTCGTCCTCATAGATACTGCAGGGAGGATGCAGACCAGTAAGAATTTGATGGAGGAGATGTCAAAGATAATTCGAGTAGTGAACCCTGATCTGAAGATATTCGTTGGCGATGCCTTGGCTGGCAATGATGCCGTATCTCAAGCCAAAGAGTTTCAAGCTTTTACAGACTTCGATGCTACCATACTGACCAAGGTCGATGCCGATGTCAAAGGAGGCGCAGCACTTTCCATTAAGTACGTGACCGGCAAGCCGATAATCTACATCGGTACTGGGCAAGGCTATGACGATCTTGCCCCCTTTAACATAGATTCTTTCATATCCTCTCTGTTCGAAGGTAAGTAACTGCCTTTAAGAGAAGAAATCTCTATAAAGAGTCGAATATTATCCACCATGGTAGCTTTGATAAAAGGCAGATCGATTCTATCACTTCTTGAATTAAATTCACAAGAAGTTCAGAAGGTCCTTGATCTAGCGATGATCTTGAAGAAGGAGGCAAAGCAAGGAATCTTGAGACCGATGCTAAAGGGTAAAGTCCTTGCAACGATCTTTCAGAAGCCGAGCACAAGAACAAGGGTGAGTTTCGATGTTGCCATGCTTCAACTTGGGGGGCATGCCCTTGACCTTAGCTCAAGTGAACTACAATTGGGTCGTGGAGAAACGATAGAAGATACAGCAAGGACCCTCTCAAGATATGTAGATGCGATTATGGCTAGAGTTTATGACCATAATGATATAGTGAGATTGGCAAAGGCTTCATCAGTCCCCGTCATCAACGGGTTAAGTAACTCTTACCACCCTGCTCAGATTTTAGCCGATCTTCAAACCCTCCTTGAAGTAAAGGGTAGGTTGAGAGGGCTGAAAGTGGCATGGGTGGGGGATGGGAATAACGTCTGTAACACTTGGCTCATAGGAGCATCTCTGATGGGAATCGACATATCCATCGCAACACCAGTAAACTACAGACCCCTAAAAGAGGCGATGGATAACGCTTTAAGAATAGCAAAAGAGAAAGGATCTAAGATAGAGGTAACGGACGACCCTGAAATTGCTGTCAAGAACGCAGACTGTGTGATAACAGACTCGATGGTGTCTATGGGCTTAGATGAAGAAAGGGAAGAAAGGTTGAGGGTCTTTCTGCCAAAGTATCAAGTCGATGAGGAACTGATGAGTAAGGCAGACCCCGATGCCATATTCATGCATTGTCTTCCTGCGAAGAGGGGAGAAGAGGTTGTAGCAGAGGTCGTAGATGGTCCTCGATCCGTTGTTTGGGATGAGGCTGAAAACAGGCTTCACTCTCAAAAGGCTCTTCTCTGCTACCTTCTCTTAGATGAAGGGGAGATATTAAGGTAACTCTTTAGGAATTCCAAGGGGTTATATTTTAACTAGTTCAAGGTTGGCTCTTTTGGCCAATTCAACGATCTTTGCCTTTGCTGCCCCTAAGCCCTTCTTATCAAGGATTGCATAGCCAACTTTCTGTGAGCACTTTTCAACCATCTGGTTCAACATCTGCTCATCTATGAAGGGTAGAGCATATTTTGGAGCTATGGCACCTAGGGCGAATTCCGACTCTATCAAGAGCTCTGTGAACTTCCTAGAGTAATGAGTCCCGCCGAAACCTATCCCGACTTTATCGTACTTGGGCATGGCCTCTATAGTCTCCATCAAAGCCTTTGAAACTACTTCTACAGCTTTTTCATCTCTCCACTCCTTTTCTGTTGAGCCAATCTCTACGAATATGACGGGTTTGGTAAGAGAAGTCGGCCCATGGTGCATAGGTTCTGTGGCTATCTGATAGCTCGGAACAGACTCTCTCATCTGCCATAACCTCTTGATGTATTCCTTATGGAAGCTTGGGCAGGTATATGCCAACTCCTTCGGTCTTCCTCCGTAAGAGCTATCATGAGAAAAGTTCCCTGGAAAATGGGCAGTCAGACAAGGCATTTTGCTCTCAGATTTATGGCGTGAGACGAATATGTAGACATCTGTTGGAAGTACCCCTAAATGGTCTGCGAAGATCAGGTCGGGCTTTACCTTGACCAATTTTATATCACCTTTAAAGAAGATAGGAGAGGTGTCGAACTTCTCCTTACTTTCTCTGAGATCAAGTTTCTCTATCAGCATATCAGCTATGTTGAGGCTTGCGATATCTTTCCTAGAAGACACTATGGTAAAGCTCCCCATCTACTTTCCTAGTACGATTGGTAGAAGCCTTTCTTATAAGATTGCACCGCCTAAAAGTTTAAAAAATAAAGCATAGTTCATGTTATAGAGACCGATTTGGGCGTATTAGATCTCATGAAGTCTATCAGGCAAATGCTCAGACTCACTAAGAAGTCTGATTGGGACGAGTTCCGACTATACATCAAGCTAACATTAATTGGTTTAGCGGCTATAGGAGCCATAGGGTTCATAATCAAAATAATAGGGTCTGCCGTCAAACTCTTCTTTTAAATTTTAAGAGGTAGAAGAAAATGAGTGCAAAGCCAGATTGTAAGATATTCGCTGTCAAGACTACAGGAGGTCAAGAAAAAATAGTCGCCAACCTCGTGGCAAACAGAGTATCTATGAGAAAGATATCTATATGTTCTATACTCGTTTTAAATGGGATAAAGGGATATATCCTCTTAGAGGCAGATAATGCACAGATCGTCAACGAGGCGGTATCCGGTCTCAAGCATGTTAAAGGTCAAGTTCCAGGCCTAATTCAACATGAAGATATTGAAAAATTCCTCGTTACCAAGCCCATAATCTCCGAATTGAACGTGGGTGATATAGTCGAGATAATCGCTGGCCCTTTCAAGGGCATGAAGGCAAAGATAAACCGCATAGAAGTAGCTCGATCAGAGGCGACGATCATACTTTTCGATGTACCCTACCAGCTCCCAGTCACGATAGATGCAAATTATCTAAAGATTTTGTCACGTTCGAAGAGTGAAGAAACTTGATCCTCCATCAGATTCATTCATTTCATTTATTTTTATATCTGGAAAACACTTTAAGAATGCCTTATACAGTGATATTGACCTTGGTGTTAAGGAGAAGGATCGAAGGGGATAACTTTGGGTGAAAAAAAGATCGTTAATGCTTTGATAGTAGGTGGGAAGGCAACGGCAGGCCCCCCCTTAGGTCCAGCACTCGGACCTTACGGAGTGAATGTAATGCTCATAGTCAATAAGATAAACGAGACAACAAAGGACTATTCGGGTATGAGGGTTCCTGTCAAGATAACTGTGGATATAGATACGAAAGAGTTTGAGGTTGAAGTTGGCGTTCCTACTACAGCTGCTTTGGTCGTTAAAGAGGCGGGGATTCAAAAGGGCTCAGGCACACCGAAGAACGATTTTGTTGGCAATCTAAGCTTACAACAAGTTATAGATATAGCAAAGGCAAAGAAGCAACAGTCTTATAGCAAGGATCTGAAATCCTTAATTAGGGAGATAGTAGGCACATGTGTAAGTATGGGGGTATCTGTGGAAGATAGAGACCCTAGAGAAATACAGAAGGAGATCAGTGAAGGGAAGTGGGACAAGGCTTTAGAGGGATGAACGCTATCCACTCAAAGCGTCTTCTTAAAAGGTTATAAGCCATCTACCTTTTGCCTTATTCAGATAGTGATCGTATCTATATGGGAATCACAGACATAATATCAGAGGTCTGTCCCCCACCCCACACTATTGGATCAAGTGGGTGCCTATACCCCATTCTTGAAATTAATGAGACCATTTGATGATCTTTACCTTTACTCCATGTTCACGCTTAAATTCACATGGGATTCTGTCAATGCGAATTTTGACGTTGAAAGATTGCTCGATAGTCAGATTCGGCAAATTTTTATAGAACGCTTTCTAACTCCTTTTGGAGCGAATCGAATATGGCATATCTAAGCGACTCTGAAGAGAAACCTGAAAAACTAGCAGAGGCACCCGGAACACCGGCACCTAAGGAGGCGAAGCCTGAGAGGAGGGCTCCTTCAAATCATATATACATTGGGAAGAAGCCTGTCATGAGCTACGCCACTTCTGCCT
>JACGUG010000011.1 GCA_024256285.1 archaeon | reverse complement strand
AGGCGAAGACATGAGGAACGTCTCAACAATCGAAATAATCGTAGGCAAAATGTAGACATAATATACCAACAGATGTAATGGGCTCACATAAACAGTGGTGGGTCCGCTTTTTTCTTATTCAAGATAGAGAATAAAAGCATAGATCAGATAGATAGACTTCAGCGAGATAAACCTTATAACAAAGAGATCATAGGCATCTATAGATCATAAAAAGACGGTCATAGTGATCGATTATGTCAGAATCGAACGAGATGATAAAGAGATCGAGGGAGAAGGCAAAGAAGAGGAATTTTACCCAATCCATAGAGCTGATCATATCTCTCCAAAACATCGACACCAAGAAAAAAGAGTTCAACATTAATGAAGTGTTATTCTTGCCTCATGCTTTTACGACACCCCCCAATATCTGTGTATTTGCATCTGGCGGTATAGCTCTGAAGGCTAGACGCAGTGGTGCAGATAGGGTTATGGAGCGTGAAGAACTCAACAAATTGGCTACTTTGAGAAGAGAGGTAAGAAAAATTTCTCATAAGTATACCTTCTTTCTAGCCGAGGCATCTTTGATGCCAACGATAGGCAAGATATTTGGACCTTACCTCGGTCCTAAGGGCAAGATGCCCTCCCCTGTGCTTCCTAATACGCCTATAGAAGAGACTATAACAAAATACCATTCTGCTATTAGGATCAGAGCCAGAAATCAACTCAGTATTTCATGTAAGATCGGCGATGAGAATATGGAAGATGATAAGATCGCTGAAAATGCCTCAGTTGTTATAAGCGCAGTTAAGAAGAAACTTCCATTAGGCTCTAAAAATATCAAGAATTTAGAGGTAAAACTTACCATGGGTCCGCCTGTAGAGCTTCCCATCGAGGTGTGATAGTTGCAGGTTCTCGAGCCTCTACAAGATAAGAGCGGCTCAACTTATGGAGTTGAGGAAAAAATTCAGAAATAAGATGGAGATCTTAGTTGTAAAGAACAAGATAGCATCCATGGCGCTGAAGGGGGAGGGCTTAGAAATATCTGAAAAATTTACCGACAAACTCAAAGGTCAGAGTGCCCTGATCTTCACAGATATAGACCCCTTCAAGCTTGATATGATGTTTGAAAAAAACAGGGTCAACTTACAGGCAAGACCTGGCGATATAGCGACCGATGACATCATGATACCCGAAGGAAACACCGGCATCCCCCCAGGTCCGGTTCTGAGCGAGTTCAAGGAGGCAAAAGTACCTACAAAGATAGATGCTGGCAGTATATGGGTATCGAAAGATACTGTAGTTGTAAGAAAAGGAGAGGCCATCTCGCCAAAATTGGCTAGTTTACTGTCGAGGCTAGGCGTAAAGCCCATAAAGGCAGGGCTTTCTGCATATGTTGTATGGTACGATGGCTCAATATTATATGAAAAAGACATAAAGCTCGATCTAGACGAATACCGGCGCCAGATAAAGGAAGTCTATCTCAATGCCAATAGGATAGCCATAGAAGCGTCTTACCCAACAAGAGAGACTCTACCCTTCATTATAAGCAAATTTGAACTCGAGGCTAGATCACTAGCCATTACAGCAGGTTATGTGAGTAAAGATGTGATCATCGATCTTCTGGTAAAGTGCAATAACGAAGCTATTTTGTTGGCTATGAGATCAGGCTACACAGGCAGAGACGCTATCATTAGTCTTCTGGCAAAGGGCAGTAGAGGAGCTTTGGCTTTATATAAAAAATTAGAGGAGAAAGGGTACACTCAGCCAAGCGAATCTACATAAAATACTTTTAGAGGCCTACGTCCCAGATTCAGCCGAAGAGGGCAGATAGACCTTCTAGGCTCTCCTCTTCCTTCTTCTCTTCTTCTTCCTTCTCCTTCTTCTCCGCTGGCTTCTTCTTTTCTTCAGTAGGCTCTACAGAGGTTGAAGCTACTGGGGAAACCGCAGGAGGTAAAGCGCCCTTCAAGGCTTCATCTATGTTTATCTCGCTCAAAGCTGAAACCAAGGCTTTCGCTTTGATCTCATCAGGCTCGACACCAGTTGCTTTCACGACATTCTTTAGGTTCTCTTCGTTTATCTCCTTCCCCAACTTATGAAGCAGTAAAGCGGCATAGACGTACTCCATAGCTTTGCACCACTAGATATTATAGAGCCAAATTTTTAGTATTTATACATATCTCTTTTTGAGATGGGTTCATTTAAACGCTTTACATCGATTCACATTCCTTGAAATTTTTAAGTAAGCATCAACCGACTCATGGTGATGATATGCAACTAAAAGATGATGAATTCGATATAGAGTTCATGAGAGAGAATGGCTTCGTTAGGAAGAAGTGTAAAGTATGTAGTTCTTTCTTCTGGACTCAGCGCCCTGATCTGGATTTATGTATGGAGGCTCCATGTGTAGAAAATGAGTTCATAGGCAGATCTCCGGCAAAGGTCAAGGCTGATGTAGATGAAATGAGAAGCATCTTTCTCAAGTTCTTTGAGGATAATTCACATACTTTGATAAACCCATATCCAATCGTAGCAAGGTGGCGGGATGATCTGCTTGTCACGATAGCCAGTATAGTGGACTTCCAACCTTACGTTACAAATGGGGAGATACCGCCCCCTGCAAATCCGCTAGTAGTGAGCCAGCCATGCCTTAGGTTCGAGGATATAGATAACGTAGGCCTTACCTTTGGACGCCATCTGACAGCGTTCGAGATGGGTGGCGCTCATGCCTTCAATTACCCAGACAAATTCGTATACTGGAAGGATGATACGATAAGGTACCACCATGAATTGCTTACGGAAAGGTTGGGGGTACCCAGCGATCTAGTCACCTATAAAGAACATTTCTGGTCAGGGGGAGGAAATGCTGGGCCAGATTTAGAACCTAATGTGATGGGGTTAGAGATATCGACTTTGGTCTTCATGTGCTACAGAGTAGAGAATGGGAACCTGATCCCTACCCCTGTGAAGACTGTAGATACAGGATATGGCATAGAGCGTTGGGCTTGGTTGACGATGGGAACTCCCACAGCCTTTCATGTAATCTTTGGAGGTGTTCTTGACAAGACTCTGGATCTGGTAGGCATAAAAGTTGATGACAAAGTCCTCTTAGAAGCGGGCAAGTTATCGGGCGCCTTCAAAGCAAGTGATCCTATGGGGTTAAGGAGGAATATGGAGTTGTTAGCGAGGCGGTTGGGGATGGAGTTGGACGAATTAAAAAGTACCATAGAACCCTTTGAGAATGTAACTTCGATCCTCGACCATACAAAGGCTCTTGTCTTTATGCTTGCAGAGGGTGTAGTCCCCTCAAATGTCAAGGCTGGATACCTTGCGAGGATGCTGGTTCGGCGTGCCTATAGACTGCTCTCTTTATACGATGTCCAGAGCAAGTTCTTCGATATCATCGAGACACAGATAAGGCATTGGTCACCTCAATTTCCTCATATAAAGGACATGAAGGACGAGATCATTGAGTTGGCCGATGTTGAGATAAAGAAGTATGAGATGACTTTAGAGAGGGAGTATAGCGGAGCTAGGAAGAAACTCAAGGCCCTAAAATCGAAGGGGAGACCATTGATCCCTGTCGATATCTTGCAAGAGTTGTATGAGTCTCACGGGCTCCATCCCCAGCAAGTATCCGAAATATCAAAAGATATAGGAATGAAAGTAGAGATACCACTGGATTTTTTCTCCGCCCTCGTGAAGAAGAAGTCACAACTTGAAGTGACAAGGCCTCAAGATGAGCAGCAAAGGCTCATGGGTAGGTTCGCCGGTCTTCCAGAGACTGAGGCATTATATTATAAAGATGTGAATCTATTTGAGTTCGATGCCAAGGTTCTGAGGGTGGACGGAAACTTCGTAGTTCTTGACAGAACTGCCTTCTACTCAGAAGGAGGGGGGCAGTTGGGAGACCGTGGTTCAATTGTA
The DNA here is from genome assembly GCA_024256285.1 of archaeon. Lineage (GTDB taxonomy): Archaea > Thermoproteota > Nitrososphaeria > Nitrososphaerales > JACAEJ01 > HK02M2. The sequence goes on along the minus strand of JACGUG010000011.1, from coordinate 20,891 downwards.
TGGGATGGAAAAAAATCTGAGGTCATAGACACGGTCAAGGTCGGCTCTATATTACTCCACAAGATAAAGGGAGCTTTGCCGCCTCAAGGTGCTACTGTTAAGGGCATAGTGGATGCCAAAAGGAGAAGGGCTCTGATGGCCCATCATACAGCCGCTCATATTCTTAACGGCGCCGCCCGCCATATCTTAGGAGAGCATGTCTGGCAGGCAGGTGCACAAAAGGATGTCGATAAGGGCAGGCTGGACATCACTCATTACACTCATCTGACAAGGGAAGAGGTGATCGAGATAGAAGATAAGGCCAACATGGTCGTACGTATGAATATCCCTGTCGAAGTCTTAAATCTTCAAAGAAATGAGGCTGAGAGGAAGTATGGTTTCCGTCTGTATCAGGGAGGCGTTGTCCCGGGAAAGGAGATCAGGGTCATAAAGATAGGAGACTGGGACATCGAAGCATGTGGTGGGACTCACTGTTTAAGGACTGGGGATGTAGGGTTGATAAAGATGATAAGGGTTGAGCGTATTCAAGATGGTGTTGAGAGGCTTGAGTTCGTTGCAGGTGAGCCGGCAATAAAGTTCATTCAACTTCAAGAGGATGTCATATCAGAAATATCTCGATCCATAGGCGCTCCACAAGATAAGATCGTAGATGCTGTAGACAAACTTCTGATAGATCGTGAAAGTTTAGTGAAAAAGCAGAAGATCATGCTGAAAAAGATCTCTGAACTGTCAAGGACCCGAGTCATAGAGAAAGCAGTTAAAATCTCTGATGTTGAAGTCTACTTTGAATTGGATCGTGATCTGGGTGAAGAATTTCACATAATGTTGGGCGAGCAGATTATAAAGCACAATCCATCCCTGATCTACTGTGCTATCGCCTTAGAAGGCAAGGTCGCAAAGGTGATAGTATTCTGTGGCAAAAAGGTCCAAGAAAAGGGGTTGAAGGCAAGGGAGTTGGCTCGATGGATCTCTCGAATTATGGGAGGTTCAGGAGGAGGAGATGAGAGATTTGGAAGAGGTGGAGGGCCTCTGATCGATAAGGCTGAAGATGCCGAATCTGCTTTATATTCACACATAGAAGAAATGATAAGAGGACTTAGCAAGAGGGAATAATTTTATTCAAGAGTAGGTGAAAGGATTGGTAATTGATTGGTCAAGGATAAGGGAGAAGTGGAGAAGAGTATGGGAAGAATCACATATATTCGAGGCTGATGTAGATTTAAAAAAGGACAAATGCTTTTTGACAGTGGCCTATCCATACCCCAACTCGCCCCAACACATAGGGCATGGTCGGACTTACACTCTTGCAGACGTCCATGCAAGATACATGAGGATGTGTGGGAAGAACGTTCTCCTTCCTATGGGCTTTCACTACACAGGAACTCCCATATTGGCTATGTCGAAGAGGTTGGCTGAAGGAGACAAAGAGTTGATAGATACTTTCACTAAGATATACAAAGTCCCGATGGATACGATAAAGCAGTTCAAGGATCCATTAAGAATCGCAAGATACTTTCATGAAGAGATAAAGGAGGGTATGAAGGAGATGGGTTACTCTATCGATTGGCGCAGGGAGTTCACAACGATAGATCCACAATACAGCCGATTCATCGAATGGCAGTTCAAAAAACTTTATGAAAAAGGCTACATAGTTCAAGGTAGCCACCCAGTAGGCTGGTGCCCCAAAGATGGCAACCCAGTCGGTCAACATGATACTGTTGGGGACGTAGAGCCCGAGATAGGCGAATTCGTAATCATAAAATTCTTCATCGACGGATACATCCTTCCAGCCGCTACCTTAAGACCTGAGACTGTATTTGGTGTAACGAATATCTGGCTAAACCCTGATGTCGAATATGTCAAGGCAAGAGTAGATGGTGAAGATTGGATAGTGAGCAAAGAGTGCTTAAGAAAGATTCGTTACCTTAACCGAAAGGTTGAAGAGATAGAAGGTGTGAGAGGGGCTGAACTGATAGGGAAGTGGGCCGAGAGCCCCCTTACAGGATTAAAGGTTCCAATACTTCCTGCATCTTTTGTCGATCCAAAGAATGCGACAGGGATTGTCATGTCTGTCCCTGGCCATGCACCTTACGATTATCAAGCCTTAAAAGACCTTAAAAAGAGAGGTGAGGAGCTGGCTTTATATAAGATAGATCCAGAGTTGTTGGATTCTATCGCCCCTATCTCAATAATAGAACTCGAAGGATACTCCGATCTTCCAGCTCTGGACGTTATCGAGAAGATGGGGATCGAGAGCCAAGACGACCAAAAGCTCGAGGAGGCTACAGCAGAGGTTTACAGCAGAGAGTTCCATTCTGGTTGGATGAAGTCCAACACTATGGAATATGTAGGGTTGCCTGTGTCTATTGCGAAAGAAAGGGTCAAGGAAGACCTCATCCAATCACATAAGGGCGATACATTCTACGAGATTCTGAATAGACCCGTCATCTGCAGATGTGGAACAGAATGCATTGTAAAGATATTTGAAAATCAATGGTTCATAAATTATGGGGATGAGTCTTGGAAGGGGCTTGCTGAAGAGTGCCTCGAAAATATGAAGATAGTGCCAGACGATCTTTTGTCTGAGTTCAAATACACTATAGGATGGTTGAGGCAGAAGGCATGTGCAAGGAAGTCTGGATTGGGGACGAGGCTACCTTGGGATAAGGAGTGGATCATAGAGAGCCTATCCGATTCTGTCATATACATGGCTTACTACACAATATCGAAGTACATCAAGTTCCATGATATAAGTCCAGATCAGTTGACAGACGATTTCTTCGACTATGTATTTTTGGGTAATGGTGATTCAAGGGAGGTTGAAAAGATAACCAAGATCGATGAAGAATTGCTGGAGAAGATAAGAGAAGAATTCATATATTTTTATCCTTTAGATAGCAGGCATTCCGGCAGGGATCTTATCCCCAATCACCTGACATTCTTTATCTTCAACCATGCAGCAATCTTTCCTAAAGATCTATGGCCTAAACAGATAGTGGTCAATGGTAGCGTTTTGATGGAAGGTAAGAAGATGTCGAAATCCTTCGGCAATATAATCCCCTTGCGTGAAGCCATCAGGATTTATGGAGCAGACACCTCCAGGTTGGCAGTTCTCTCAACAGCAGAGCTATTGCAGGATGCAGACTTCAGCCCAACATTGGCGAAGAGCCTCAATGGAAGACTGGAGCGTTTTTATGACTTTGCCATGAATGTAATCAATCTGGAAAGTGGATCTGAAAATGTCGAATTTTCAACAGAGGAAAGATGGCTCATCAGTAGGCTACAAAGGACCATAAAGGTTGCCACAAAGGCTATTGATGAGCTCAGGGTTAGGGAGGCGATCAATTATGCGCTCTACGAGCTCGATCGAGATCTGCAATGGTATCTGAAGCGTAGTCCTATGGAAAATCCATCTGAAAATGAAAAGGAGGCCGCATCCAATGTACTCAAAATTCTTCTTGAAACAAAGGTCAGACTCCTGGCACCTTTCACACCCTACATCTGTGAAGAGATCTGGGAGAAGATGGGCAAGGAAGGGTTGGTCTCTGTTGCTGACTGGCCGACTTACGATGAGAAGAAGATCGATGAAGAAGCTGAAGAGATGGAGGAGATGATCATGAGGACTTTAGAAGATACTTTAAATATAATCAAGGTCACTAAGATCGAGCCCAACAGAATTTACTACTATACATCTGCTGAATGGAAGTGGGAGGTCTATTTAAAAGCCCTTGAGGTCTTCGAAACAGGCACATTGGACATCGGTGGGTTGATGAAAAGATTGATGGAAGATTCGAAAATGAAGAAGATGGGCAAAGGGCTGTACAGATTCGTCCAGAGGATTTATGACGAGGTTCGGAAGATGCCTCCTGATCTAAGGGAAAAGAGGTTAAGGATTAGAATTATAGACGAATTAAGTGCCTTAAGAGATGCTACTGACTTTCTAGAAAAAGAGATGGGCGCCAAGGTTGAAGTCTATAGTGAGGAGGATAGTAAGAAGTTCGATCCGAAGGATAGAGCGAAGTTGGCCCAGCCGTATAGGGTAGCCATTTATATAAGTTGATACTCGTGAAAAATTCGTTCGGCTAACCTTGATCAAGCCTCCGCTTTGAATATCAGGATATCTGCTGATTATCCTATCAATATCTTTTCTTCAGCTGGATTCTTTTTAATCTTATGGGTTGTTCAGCTGTTCTACAGATAGTTATGTTGAAGTCTAAAAAAGGCTCGAGGCCTTTTATCGAACTCAGACGATCTTTGCTTGTTTTATTTTCTCTTAGCAGACCATTCCTTGAGCGCTTCAACCATGGCCTTTACATTATCGAGTGGAGCTGGTAGTGAGATTCCGCATCCAGGCTCGAGCAGATCGACGCCAGCATCTAAAGCTTTTAAGGTCTCTTCTTTTACTTGATCTGGAGTACCCATGACCATATGGCCCTTTGACGAGACATTGCCTAGGATTTTGACTTCGCCCACTATAGGTTTGACTTTGCTGATATCCACGGCTTCTTCTATACTTATCCCATCATAACCACATTCGACCATATCTTTTATCATCGGTGTGGCATTTCCACAGATGTGTAGAAGCCTTATCCCTTTCAACTCGTCTGCAACTCTGGTCAATGCTGGCTTTACAAATTCCTGGAACATCTTTGGGCTTATAAGATCTCCCGATGCAGTAGGTTCTCCGATCTGAACTATATCGGCGCCTGCACGATATTGGGCCTTGGAAAATTCTATAATAAATTCTGTAGAGAATTCGACGAACTTTTTCACATTCTCTGGGTTTCTCATTATCATCATCATGAGCTCCGCTGTTCCTACAAGCTCTCCAGCGAGTGTAAAGGGTCCAAGGGCAAGACTTGAGATGGGGAGAAAGTCTCCAACCTCTTTTCTAAGAATTCTGATGGCTTCTAATAGAACGGGGATTCTTCCAGCCTCAAGTAAGTTTTCTGGCATCTTAAGGTCTTCTGGCTTTTTATATATGTGCTCAAGTGTTGCAGGGACAAGGGCCGGGTTGTCGGGCCACTTGATCTTACATCCCATGGCCTCAGGTTCTATCACGAAGTCGAATGGGACTCTTACATTTTCAATTCCAGTCATCTCATAGGCTGCTATTGCAAGTTTAGCCATCTTTTCAGGATCTTTATGGGCTTCTGGAAACATTATCCCTGTAGCCTTTTGTATATCCACATTTACAGTCCCTCCACAGCCTGCAAGCGACGTCACGGGCGGCCTATCCACCTTTCCACCCAATAATGCAGCAAAAGCCCTTCGTTTCGGACTGAATTCTCTCATATGCTCACCAAGATATTCTGTACAAGGCTAATGTATATATTGTTTTCTTTATTCAACGATGCGAATGTTAACCTCAGACCCCTCTGAATCGGGTGTCTTTCGGAAATGTTTTTGAACGATTCTTAACATATCCTTGACTCTCTCGTCGTTCGCTTCCTCGGCATATCTTCCAACCCTCTCGTATGTCTCATGATCGAATACATTTTCGCTGATCATCTCTGAGAGAACGGATAAGGCCTTTTTCGACTCTTCGGTTATAAGCTCAGCTACCTTTTGAGCGCCCAAGACATCTTTAACATTATTACTGGCTGAAATTATGTCCAGAACTTCCTTGTCCCCTTTAAGTTCAAAACTTTCATCTCCATGCTTGACCAGCCATCCCCTAAGTGAAGGTTCAAAAAGATACTCTTCACCTTCTTCGATTACTGTGAAAGGGCCACGCATAACATACTTCAGCATCATAAAGTATGACCTAGATTTTAACAGGTAAGCATCAAACGATTGGATGCCCCTGATAAAATTCAGCCTCCCCGAAGCCTTGATGAAGAAATCACTATCAAAACCATCTTCATGGCCCCTAAAAACCATAAAGGTCGTTCCATCTTTCTCAAGAGTAAGGAAGACGTTGTCCTCTTTCATAGACGGTCGCCACTTTATGAAATCTTTCTTTTAATAAACCTATTGTAGCAAATCGATCAGACTAACCATAACGGAGAGGTCAGTCTTTCTTTTTGATGTTAAAGCCTACGAGTAGCGTACCAGGTATATTCTCTGTCCCCATCTTCTCACAGATGAATAAATGTCCTGGCGGGCAAGGGCTTGCAGAGACTACATCGGTAAACTCGCTGATCCTCTTAAAAGGTTTAAATGACATTGGTGGGAAGACTACAGTAAAATTCCTCGCCGACATTACAGATCGGGTCTTGTCCCTATAGATGACGAGGTTCCCTGCGACGACATGCCCTTGCTTTTTATACTCCTCTGCCTTTTCTGGAGACTTTATTTCCTCTCCTATTACTTCGCCATTGCTAACTATCTGTATAGCGGGTTCGGGCGGCCACTCGAACTCATTGTCATTGGCTATGGCAACTATGATCTCTCTTTTCAAAATTTCTCTTAAGCCTGTGTTGAGGCCTTCACCTAGACCGTATAGAACATGCTTTTCAGCCTCCAGCTCCAGCTCAAGGATCTTCCCACGCTCTTCTTGAGATAATATCTTTACCCCAATTACTCCCTTTAAGCCTCCTAAAGCTGATTTTACTTTCTTCTCTATTTCTCTTATATCCATGATTCATCACTTTATCTTTCTATGATTGGAAGGTTGACAAAAGTCATCTTTTTGTACATATATCTTTTACCACCTTTATTAAAGGTCTTTATGAGACATAACTATAAATCCATCGATCTATACCATTGATACAGGCCTATCGGATTCAAATAATATTGTAGAGTAGATGCGCTGGAACAGCTTTGGAAAATCACTTAAAGATTTGACAGTAAAATGGATCGGGAAATATTTGTACACATTGATGTTCCGTTGCGTACCGATGCCTATCGTAAAGATGTCGTGGAAAAACGTTTTTCTGACAGCTACCTTTGTGTGCTCCTCGGGATTTCCCCCTTTACACGTATTCGGCTCTCCATCAGTGATTACGATCAACACTTTTGTTTCAGAGGGGAATTTACCCAAGCGATTTATACAGTATTCAACACTGTCACAGATATTGGTGGTGCCGCCTGAATACATGCCCCCTATACGACCCTTGACAAGTCTGTCATAGCCTTCATTGAAGTCTTTCACTATATAGAAGTCGTTACTAAATGCACATATGCAGAAGTTATGATCGGTTAGGGCAGTATGCGCTACTTCAGATAGCAATATGGTGAATTCGGTAACTTCTGATGCAAATACACTACTACTCACATCGGTCAGGATCAGCCACTTTGTATCGGCTTCCTTTTCTATGTAGCGTTTAAACAGATGCTTATCCCTGTTCAATAGACGTTGGACAAAGTCCTGGGATAGGCATGGCCCTGTCCTATAGTTCTCTTCCCAATCTTGTGCCTGTTTGATGAAAAGGAAATCTGAGGATATCTTCCGTACCTGTGATAGAACTTCTAGCCTACATCTATAGAAGAAGTCCCAGTCTTCATCTGGAGTGTAGATTTCGAAGGGCTTTTTGGAGAAATACTGCTTAATCTTTTTATCCCTCTTCTCTTTCAGATCTATGAGTCGATCATCGATGTCGACGCCGAAAAGATCTTTCACCAATCTTTTCTCAACTTCAGAGGGGTCTAGCTGAACACCGAATTCGTCACCAAATTCACAGATGATCTGTTCTTCATAACTTTTGGTATGTTCCTTACTTAAGGCAGATTCTCCCCAGACCTTTTTACTGAATGTTCCAATCTCCTTTCCCGAATATCTGATCGATTCTTTACTTTCAGTGCCGTATTCACCTGCCTTTTTTTCTTCAAAGACGACATCATCAGAAATCATATCGTGCTCATAAGACTCAAAAGGATCTTGAAGCAGGTATTCAACGGAGATCGATCTATAGATTTGCTCGGCATAGGGAGCGAGCTCTTCATCGAAAAGGTAAGACCATTTGATACACTCTAAAATACTCTTCACTTCTTCTATCTTTTCAAGTTGAAATTTGCTTAAAACTGTATGATCTCCTTTTATTCTGCCAAATGTAACGTATTGGATCAAGGCTAAGAGAAATCGAAGTTTTTCAGGAACATCCTGAATATTTTTATGATGTAAAAAGTGGTAAGCTAGATAACTTGCGCAGTCCCGTTTGAGCCCTGGATATCGGTTGATAAGAAAGTTGTTGCAACGATAGTCTTCGATCAAGTTCGCTATAAAGGAACGAAGTTTATTGAGTCTATACCACCTTTGCCACTTCTTGATTTCTGATAGATAAAAATGGCTGGCTTGGTGGGCAACATGGACCCTGAAGTTTCTAAGAGCTTGGAGAGGGTCACAGTCAAAGACTTTTGTGCTGATGATTATCTTGTTTTTGTCTTCAGCACCAGTATCCCACATATCCAACAGATAAGCCACCTCATCGGATATCTCAACGGAAACGTTCTTCTTACAGACTATACTAGCGATCTCTTGTCCCTTTACCCTTAAAAGGTGTAGGTTGAGGTTGCCAGGTGCTCCTTTAAGTTTAAGTTTAGATCTACCATCCCACATACTAATTCATCATTCTATCAATATAGAGCAGATCTCTTCGACTCGGGTCTTCTCTTCTTCATCAGTAAAACGATTGAGTATGGAGATTTCCACGGCATCTTTTTTACTGAGACCGTTTGCTATAAGGTTGCAACAGTCGATCAGATTGCGGAGGCTGACGAAGTCACGTAAGTTACCCTGCTTATATTCATTATTTATCTTCTCAGCGATCTCTATGAGACTTTCGGCAAATATCTCATCATTCAAATCGCTTCTCATCTTTATGATCTTCTTCTTTTCCTCAAAGGACGACTCGGGTACCTCGATCATCTGGAATCTATCCAAAAAAGCGATGTTGAGGTGCTGTGTGCCAAGATACTCGCCCTTGGGTGGGTTGAGAGTTATTATAGCGAAAGCGTGAGGATGCCTATCAACCCTCTCATTCTGATGCTCTTTGATGATAAGATAGCGTCGAAAGTCGAAGACAGAGTGTATTCTTGCGAGCACACTAGACCTTGCTAAGGAGAGTTCGTCGAGAATCAGTAAACCGCCATGTTTACACCAGATCGGCAAGAGCCCGCTAACCCACACAGTCTCATTACCTCTCATTTCATAATGTCCTACAAGATCGTATTCCGTCAGATTTCTTGACCCACTGACATCGTAGACTGGGAGAGAGAATTCTTTGGCCATGGCTAAGCAGAGGTGGTTTTTGCCAACCCCCTTCTCTCCTATCAGTACTGCTTGTCCGATGACCTGTAGCGCAAAGAGGGACTTCTGCCAGAGGTTCTTAAAGTCGAAGAATGTCGGGATGTTTGAAGGAACCATCGATTTCAATTCGCCAGGGACTTCATAGCTTACATCGGGGACAAGTGTTAAATCATCTTTATCTATATCTTGAATGCTTGACGTAACCTCCACCAATTTTTCATTTAAAAATGCCTTCTTAACCCCTTTCTTTATGAGTCCAAGAAGTGCCCTCTGCTCGTCGCTACTTAAAAAGTAGCCCATGGGGGATACCTTGACATTTACTATCCTCTTCTCTATATACTTGGGTGGGAGCACTATCTGGACCGTTTGGCTCACTCTTATCGCCTGAATATTATTTGGCGATTACGCTAGATATAAGTTTAATTATTGGTAGAAGTCTTGGAGGATTTTTTCTTAAATCATAATTGTTATAGATTAAAACCCAAAAAAAAGGGGGGATTGTGGTTTTACCCTTTTCGATTCGTTTACCAGACGCCTTCTAGTGGTAGACCGCACCCTTCTAGGGTCCTCATTCCCTTCGCGTAGTTCTCTAGCCACTCATCACTTGGCAGGACCGTGTTAACATCGTAGCATTGCTGGAATGTGTTGCCCTTCGGTGCTGTCTTGTAGCTCTCTAGACTATCATGTGTTGCAAGGATCGCATTTATCACTTCGTTTGCCTTGGGCACGTTCATCTTCGTTGTTGCGATCGCTACCTCTCCCATGGCCCTTGCTTCTATGCCAGTGGTGTAGTCTAGTGCAACTCCCTTAGCTGCAGCGACACCTGATTCTAGCTCCCTTCCAGAAGCTGCATCGGTTGCTGATTGTACAGCAAGTTCCAGTATGACCATCTCAGTGTTTGGACCGGCCAAAGTGTAGTACTGGTTGGCTAGCATGAATGGGGTGTTCCTGTCATGAGCAAGCCCGCAGTGTCCTGCAACTTGGCATGTCTCCCTAGCTGTAGTTGTACCCCACCTTACATGGATAGGTCCATCGAGGTGGTATGTACCCCCACCTAGTAGACAGAAGCTCGCCATGGTGGTTGCTACATCTACAACTGCAGTCTGCTCAACAGTCCCTGTGAAGCCACCGATTATGGGCATCTGCTCGAACATCAGAATAGCGTTTATGTCCTTTATGTGCTGTATCTCTCTAAGGATGTCTATATCGTACTTCAGCTCGTTCAGCTGAGAGACCTCGTGACTGTCACATGGCCTTAGACCGCCTGTCGCGTTCTCAGGTGTTACGAAGTCGGCACAGTTCCTTACAATGCCTAGGCCGGACTCAGGACCCTAAATGGCCATACCTGGTCTGCCGGCATTGGCACAAGCAAGGTGTATGAACTGCTGCTCGGTCTTGACTGCTTTTACCTCGACTGGAGAACCAGGTAATACATCTGTACCCTGGAATTTGCTCAAAACTCCGTTGACGATAGTGTTAACCACTCCCTCTTGGGCATAGGTTGACATCAGGTCTATCATCGTCTTCTCTGAGAGAGGAGCACCAGTCGGCCCTCCTTGAGTCACGGGTTTATTCGCATAGCTGGCGGTACCAACCTTCCTTGACCTCAGCATTGTCCCGTCTCTGCCAGCGCCTAGCATGACCTCTTCTGTGGCATATTTTATTCCATCACGTATCTCATCGTCTGATATATTCAAGATACGGCTTGTATCTATACAGATCATGCCAGTGTCGACAAGCAACTTCCAACCTGCTTCGAAGATGCGGTCAGCCGTGTCTGCATCAGGTATTATGGTCTTTCTATCGATCTTAATACCAGCTTCTTTAACTGCTGCAATAGTCTTCTGTGGAATGACCTTGAAGTCCCAGTCTGCTTCAGGTATCTTAGCGCCTTTTGCATTACGTAAGTGTGCATCTATCGCGGTTATTCTCCTTTTACGTACCATTTTTTTCTCACTCTCCCTCCTATTTACTTACTCGACCATCTCCTTTGCTCTATAGACAGCCTCTGAAGCGTTTGCACCAAAGACAGCTCCGATCTCCTCAGCCCATTCTGGAGTTGCACATGCTCCACCGACAAGGACTTTTACCTTGGGGTAGAGACCTTCCTCTTTGCCAGCCTCGACAACATTCCTCTGGAACAGGGTAGTTGTCGACATAAGGGCTGAGACTGCGACGATATTTGCATCTACCTCTTTTACCTTCTCCCAATAGAGTTCGATCTTGACGTCTCGACCAAGGTCGTATATATCGAAGCCAGCGCCCCTCAACATTATGGCGCATATGGTCTTTCCTATGTCGTGAATGTCACCCTGGACGGTGCCTATTACGACCTTGCCTAGTTTGGCTGTCTTACCTGCCTTGGCAAGTTCAGGCTCAAGCACATTGATACCTGCGATCATAGCGTCCGCAGCTACCATGACTTGAGGGAGATATATCATAGCGTCTTCAAATTGTTTTGCTATAGTGTTCATCCCGGCGACAAGGCCGCTAAGCGCCTCTGTGGCTTTCATACCAGCTCTTAATGCTTTTTCAGCTTCGCTTTTTGCAGCTGCTGCATTGCCTTTAATGACAGAATCTTTCATTATTTCTTTGCTCAATTAGAATGCCTCCACCATAGTATAGGAACGAACTATATAAAAACTTAGCGTTTGAGAAGAAAATTTATATGAAAATAATTGTCAATTAAAGTTGACATATAATAAAAAGAAAATTATTCATTAATTTTTAAAAAATTTTAATATTAATCACCACCAATTTCATTTTTTATCTTAAGTGTCTCAACCCGTTCATTAGCGTACATATCTGACCACTCAAGGAGACCAATTTTAACCGTAAACCTTAAAGCAACGGTAAATCGAATTATATAACGATGAGCATGAAGCATTCTGAAGGGGGGACTAAAAATGCCATTTTGTTCTAAATGTGGTAGTTCGATTCCTGAGGATGTGAAATTCTGCCCAAACTGTGGAGTTCGTGTATCTCCGAAAGAAGAGGATCTTACAAATATAGAGATAAGGATACTGTACCTCTTAATGTCAGATGGGGGGCGGTCTACATTCACTAGAATGATGGCCGGTTCTGGGATGTGCTTTGGCATGTTCCGCAATTATGCTGACCATCTTGTAGAAAAAGGGCTTATGAAAAAGGGTGAAACTCTGAAGGACTACATCATCACCCCTAAAGGAAAGCATGAGTTTTTGAAGAAAGCAGAGAAGGGGGGGATGTGGTACAGGTTTCTAGAAGAATATGAAGGATCAGAGGGGTATGAGGAGTAATCTGGTTGAGGAACCAGATGAACGATCATAGGCAGAGTAAGAATATATCTTCATTGGTTGCTGAGTTAGGTTTTTTCGTCTCCAGATCGGGTAAACTACACAAAGTATCTTCAATGGATGAATATGGAAATTATGTTAGATTACTTACCAAGTGTGGGCAGTGCATAGCTGTCAGAAACTCCCGCCGTAGTAAGGCTGCAAGATGGATAAGGAATGGATGGATGAGACAAATATGTAAAGGGTGTAAAATAAAAAGTGGGGAGCTGTCCAGATTTAAGACAGGCCATTAGGTGCTGAGCTTTATTGTGGAGCTCTTTCACGCTGCTAAAAGATGTGGTCTACTTTGCAGAACGGGGCCCCCGGGAGTCGAACCCGGCTGAAGAGGGCTAGAACCTCTCTGACCGCCCCTGGCCAGAGCCCCAATCTTGTAGACTGCTTTACGTATGCCTCGGGGCCATTTGACTCCTTTTCATCCAGATCATGCGATCAGTCCAGGAGTGGGTTCCCGAGGCAGGTGACAGAATCACCCATAAAAAGGGCCTTAAAGAAACTTTTAAATTTTGTGTGAAGATGTAAAAGCAAGCATTTGGGGAAGTCTGCCATGATGATCTGTGTTGTTGGAGGGAGGCTTCAAGGGACTGAGGCAACTTACTTGGCAAAGAAAGCTGGATACGAAGTGATCTTGATCGATAGGGACTTGAATGTCCCTGCAGCATCACTCGCTGATGAGTTTTATGCCTTCAACTTATTGAAGGATACTAGTTCTACAAGAAAGATCTTAAAGTCGGCAGATGCTGTCCTTCCAGCCACTGAGAATTACAAGACTCTGAGTTTTTTGGAGGGATTATCACTACAGATGGGTATCCCCTACATGCAAGATAATTCCGCCTTTTGGTTATCCTCTGATAAAGTCAAATCAGGGGAGTTCTTCGACTCTTCAGATATTCCTCATCCATCACCATGGCCCGATTCCGGTTTCCCTGTTATAGTAAAACCTGCGAGGAAGAGTGGTAGTTTAGGTGTTTATAGAGCAGATAATGAAGAACAGTTAAAGGATGCCCTGAAAAGATCATCGTTGATCGATGAGAAGGTTGTTATCCAGAAGTTCATCGATGGTCCAGCACTATCTTTAGAGGTTTTAGCCATCAAGGGCGATCCACTACCACTACAGATAACACAGTTAAAGTTCGATGAAACTTACAGTTGTAAATGTGCCTTTGCACCAGATCTTGTAAGCGATGATGTGAGAAAGAGTTTTGTGGAGGTCAGTAAGAAGATGGCAAGAGGACTGAACCTAACTGGCTTGATGGATGCCCAAGCTATAGTGGATAGCCACGATGTTCCATTGATGATAGAGATCAATGCAAGGTTGCCCAGTCAAACTCCCACTGTAGTTTATCACTCATCTGGTGTGAACATGGTTAGTCTGCTTGTGGGCATCTTTGTAGGCAATAAACTTCCTCATTTAGTCATGGAACCAAAGACCGCTGTGATATACCAGCATATCCAAGTTGTAGGTGACAGTGTTACCATTGTAGGGGAGCATATAATGAGTGAGGCAAAAGATCTTAGGATTGAGAAGAAATTCTTCGGAGTCGATGAAGCTATAACGAACCTTGATTCCGATAAACCTGAGGGGGTGGCAACACTTATCATAAAGGACTCTTCCCTTGAAGGAGCGGAGAGAAGGTTGATACAAGCCATAGAAGAATTGATGGCAGAATTCCATCTGACCAGATTCTCAGACTCATCACCTAGAGGTGCATGAATGTTGAGGTGTATGGATAGGTTAACTACGGACGATATCTGTTCAATACCCGATACCATCGAGGAATATGATACGGATCTTAAAGCCAAAATAGGTAAGTCCTTGATAGAGTTGGCAAAGTATCTGGCAGACGATCAAGAAATAGATCGAGTAATAATGAAAAGTAAGGCCGCAGTCGTCCCCATCACTGCAGGGCTGGGTATCATAGGGGGCTTTGCAGATGCCGTTGCTGCGATATTGAGGCATATAGGTATGGACGCCTTCGTTACTCAAAAGACCGATGTTGCAGGCTTTGCTGAAGCATTTTCGAATAACGTTGATCTGATATTCACTGGTGACGATCTGGTTTTCTCAGCCTTCAATATCAATAGGAAGAAAGTTGTCGATAACTCTTTTGCTACTGGAAGAGCTTATGCTGCAACTTTAGAGCTAGCCGCGGGAGGTTTGAAAGGCAAGACTGCAGTGGTTGTAGGCGCTGGACGGGTAGGCTTATCTGCTATAGATTACCTGATTAAGAAAGGCGCAAAAGTCATCGTTATAGAGATCGATAAGGACAAGGTAACAGAGCTGAAAAAAAGATACAAGAGTCTGATCTTTACAGATAGTATAGCTAAAGCTATCAAATACACGAGGCTCATCTTGATTGCAGCACCTGTCTCTGGACTCTTAAATGAACAGATCGTGGACTCAGAGACGATCGTCTCCTCACCAGCAATACCATTGGGATTGACGGAGCCTGCTTTAAAAAAACTACCTGCCAACAACCTTATTCACGACCCCCTACAATTAGGAGTCGTAGCTATGGTTGCATTCGCCTTTAGGTAATATCAGGCGAAATATTGAAATATATACTAGAATTTTTATTAAAATGTTTATCTATGTTCTCAGTTAAGTCCAATAGACCATTGGTGTAGGGAGATGGTCGAGTTCACGGTTACTCAGAAGCGCCGGCTTAGGGAACTCAATGCACCAGCAGAGCTCTTAGAAAGGGTTTTTGAGGAAGTTTCAGAACGTGATGCATATTTTGATAAGTTTGTCTCAGAGCTTGTGAGTGATAATAAAACTCGAGTGCAACGATCAATTAACAGTAGAAGCCGCTCATCCTTAAAGGTTATTGAAAAGAAAGTTGCCGAGGCAGTCGTCCTAAAAGGGTTCACAGAAGTCAATACCCCAATACTCATACCAAGATCTTACATTGAGCGTATGGGCATAGATGAGTCTAACAAACTTTGGAAGCAGATAATCTGGCTAGAGGATAATATGTGCTTAAGACCTATGCTGGCACCAAACCTTTACTACATCATGAGAAAAATTAGGAGATTCTTACGCCCTGTCCGAATATTTGAGATAGGTCCATGCTTTAGGAAGGAGGAAGAAGGGACGATACATTCAACAGAGTTTACGATGGCGAACATGGTAGAGCTAGCTCCTGAAAGAGATCCATCTGCCGTCTTACAAGAAATGATTAGCACAGTTATGAAGTCGGTCGGATTGATAGATTATGAGATTAGAGAGTCGCCTTGTGTAGTTTACGGGAGGACTCGTGACATTTTGGTAAATGGCATCGAGGTCGCTTCTGCTGTTGTAGGTCCTATACCTATCGACCTAAATTGGGATATTACAGAGCCTTGGGCAGGTGTAGGGTTCGGGTTGGAAAGGTTGGCCATGTTAACCAAGGGTTTAAATCGCATCAAGCCTGTTGGAAGAAGCGTGACGTACCTGGACGGCATCTTCTTAAACATATGAGAGGTGGTGACTTTTTTAGATTTTAATCCAAGAGATAGCAGAGTCATGGAGATCTTGACAAAAGCCTTAGACGGCAAAGAGCTGTCAAAGAGAGAAGCCCTTCACCTAGCAAGGGTAAACAATACTCATGATCTATATGCCATGTTTTCAGCGGCTCAGGAGTTGCGTGAGAGGTTTTTTAAGAATGTTGTCTTTACCTATGGCTTCATCTACTTCACTACTTATTGCAGGAATTCCTGCACATTCTGCGCCTATAGAAAACCAAACGATAAAGCGATCAGGTATAGGAAATCCTTGGATGAAATTCTCGACTATTCCAAGAAGATAAAGGAGTCTGGGATAAATCTGATCGATTTGACGATGAGTGAAGACCCTCTTATTTATGAGAGGGTTGACGGGTGGCGTCTGGTCGAGAAGATCGTTAAGGCGATAAAGGAGGCTACAGGATTGCCCATGATGGTCTCCCCTGGAGCGATCTGCAGAGATGGGATTAGAGCGCTTAGAAGGGCTGGGGCTGACTGGTTTGCTGTATATCAAGAGACATACAACCGTGAATTGTATCACAATCTTAGGTTGTATCAAGACTTCGACTATCGTGTAAAGGTGAAGCTTTGGGCGAAGAGTGAAGGCATGTTGATTGAAGATGGGATGCTCCTAGGGGTTGGGGAGACCGAAAAGGATTGGGTGGACTCGATCTTCTCAATGAAGAGTATTGGGGCGCATCAAGTTCGGGAGATGGGTTTTATCCCTCAGCCTAACACCCCTATGGAGAACATACCGCCCCCACCTCTATTGAATGAGATGAAGGTTGTAGCTTTGATGAGGTTGACCAATCCTGACAAGCTCATTCCCTCATCCTTCGATGTAGATGGGATCAAGGGGCTTCAGTTACGCCTTATGGCTGGAGCAAATGTAGTGACTTCTTTGATCCCTCCAAGGACAGGGCTTGTTGGTGTTGCGCAGGCAGAGTTAGGGGTAGATAGTGGTATTCGAACGAGGGATGGCATAAAGCCATTTATGAAACAGTTGAATTTTCGTCTTGCCTCGCAGAAAGAATATGCAAAGTGGGTCGAGGAGCAATGTGCAAAACTATAGGTAAAACGAGAACTTTAGAGAGTTGGTAAAACCTCAACGACTTCAGTATCACCTTTCTTCTACTTTTAGTTTAGAGAACTCGAAAACTTTGACAGGACAAATTCTCTCACATCTTTTACAAGAGACTCCTATACATAGATCAGTTCGGATAACTATCCTGAATTTGTCGTCTTCATCTAGAACTTCGAGTGCTCCTTCTGGACATTCTTCTTTACATGACTCGCACCCAGTACAACCCTCAAATTCTTGAGTCAATATCGTACCTGTTTCTCTAACTACATGGAGGCCCTTCGCCCCTAGAATCGGTATATCCCTAATTACGATTCTGTTAATCTTCGGCGCAAATTTTCTTTCAGGGTAATCGGGTAATTTGTAATGCTTGAGAAAGTGATGGTATTGATCCATGGGCATACCACTCCAAAAACCAAGCTCAACTATGTATGCATTCTTAAAGTCCTGTTCTAATGGGAACATGACGTGAGTACGCCTCAGCTGGTCAGCAATCTCTTGAGCTTTATCCAGAACTTCGATATCCTTGGCAATGTCACACGCAAAAGCAAGAGACGTATTCCCTACTTGGTAAATGTTCTTTACAGTTGAAGGGACGAGACCGACTCCTTGAGCTTTATAGGCATCAACGTACGTGCCCCCTGCACCTGCCATATACGCTGTCTCGATATCATCGAGTGATAGACCCAGATGGTTTACAAGCGTCAAGTGACCTGCTCTGAACGCTCCGAAAGCCTTCCCAGACTCCGTTAGGTCGTTTTCGGTGAAGTATATGTTGCTACTATATAAGCGAATTATCTTATCAGGCGTTGAGATACGTGGTAAGCGGATCGATCCATTTTGCATTCCTATGTAAACTACAGCTATCGTACCTGTCCCCGTGATTCCTCTGGGATGGATGTAAGAGTCGAATTTCTTAACGATTGAGCCATTTATCGCATCTACGCAGTATGATTGATGGCCAATCATCTCATCGTCTAGCACTGTAATTTGAAGGCCGTCATCAGATAGATTAACGTCTGAGATTGCTCCAGGAGATGCGAGCATACCCATCTCGATTTCCTGCCCTTCTATCGCTGGACCTGCTGCTGCAGAGCCTGTGTAGATTTCATCCCCAACCATTAAACCTATTTCAGCATTCGTCCCATAGTCTGTGACTAGAGCTATTTCTTTCCTATCCAATAGACCAGACTTAAAGATCATAGCTATGGCATCGGCACCTATCATGTGAACAACAGCAGGAGGGATGCATACATCAACTTTAGGGTTTATCATGCTTAAACCAACTTTGTCTGCATTCATTACTGTAGCCCTTCTTTCTAATCTAGAGAGACCAATAGCTTCAAGTGCAGAATCACCTGCATAAGCCAGATCCCTTATCTCGATTCCTTGAAATATCGATAACTGTATCGGGTTTCCACAAAAAGCTATTCTCTCAACTTTCTTAAGGTCCACATCGAGACTAAGAAGGACGTTCTCAACGGCTCGGGTAACGATCTTGTGCCCGACTTCTACACCATTACTTATACAAAAATCTAAGTGATCCATGACGTTACTGCCGGGTAATGGGTGGCGTAAGGTTATAGCTGTCGATAGAACTTTCTTGCTCTCCAGTTCTATCGCTTGGGCTCTTATCCCGCTGGTTCCTATGTCAACACCTATGACTATGCTCATGCTTACCACTGTTATGTTTTTAATTTAAAAATACTGATATATAAAAATTGAACTAATTAAAATGATTGATTTATTGAGAAAGCCACTTCCCCTTCGGTGCATGACAACGATTCACCTTTCTCAATTCGTCATCTGGTTGGTCTTTAAGGCATCAGATACTCTTTTTAGACATTCTAATGCACATTCGTATGTTGGAAAGCTCTTCATCCCACATTCAGGACCAGCGTATAGAACTCTCTCGATGCCATAACGATCTATCATCTCCGCCAACCTTCTTTTCATGGTATCTACCGTTTCAAGAAACTCTTTTGGGTCATACTTCCCCTGTTTTATCTCTACCCAAGTCTTCCCAACACTTTCCATTAAAGTCGATTCATCTTTTTTTCTATTGAGAGTAGTCAAGATCTTCTCTCTGACAAGCCTATCAAAATCTGTGATACATATGCTCGCTTTCAGAAACTTATCTGTCTTCTCAAGAAGTTGTTTTGTCCTCTTGAATTTATAGATAGGGTCATCGACATGGGACTCGATTATGTTCAGGGAGTCTATCTCCCAAAATAACTCATCTACTGTGCTGTGAAGGTGAATGCAAGAGCGTACCCCCCTCGAAGTCGCTTTATGAAAGATCCTCTCCCAAGCCTTACGAAGTTCTTCTCTTCCTTCAGTGCCATAGTCGATCATAGAGTCGCTTAGAAACCCAAAGACTGGTTCATCGATGGCAACCAGATCCACTGTGGAGTATTTGTCTTTGTAGATGTTATTTGAGACGAAACTTGAAAGAATCTCATCCAATTCACCGAATATGTTCACTCTTCGATCTACAAAGAGGGACGATAACGTGTAGGGACCAGTGATGCAGACCTTGACCTTGAAAGGAGCACCTATCTTTTCATAGATATATCGTGAATTCCTCTTAACTGCTTGAACCTCGGGGATCTTTGTCATCTCGGGTCTAACAGATAGATCTTCGACTACAGCATAACCGTCCTCAGTCTCTTGGATGCCATCGATCGAATCTAGGAACATAGTGTTCATATCTCTAAATTGTGGATAGTTTGGGGCAGTTATACCTGCTTCAAGCTTGTCTAAGAAGACTCTGATAACTTCCTTCTCAAAATATCTTATAGGTTCAAACGCAGAGTGATCCTTTCCATAAAGCAGTGAAAGGAGCGAATTGAAGCTCGTGGCCCCTCTTGAGAGCTTCTCAAAGTCCCCAAAGAAAGGCATGCTTCCAACATCATAAGATCTGATTCTTAGCACCGACTTCTTAATCCTCCCACGTTTAATAAAGGGATATTTATATCTAAAGTTTATCATCTTAAACATTCGGCTCTTCCATTATGAACTTTCAGAAGCGTTTAGTGATCTACAAAAGGCCAATGGATATACTGTCATTCAAGATGGAAAGTTTTGAAAAGGAAAGTTGAAGTAATTCCTTTTTATTTAGTATCAAAGGAAACGAGTTCATGATCAGTGATTAAAATGGCAAAGGTAGTAGCCGTTATAGGAAGTAAAGATTCTGGAAAGACCTCTACGATAGAGTATCTGATCTCTAACCTTAGCAAAGAAGGCTTCAATATAGCTTCAGTAAAGCATGTCCATGAGCCAGATTTTACCATCGATGTAGAGGGCAAAGATACGTGGAGGTATGCTCGAGCTGGGGCGAAAGTGATAGTGATCGTGGCTTCAAAAGAAGTTGTTATAATAAAGAAGGGGGTTCCCCAAATAAAGTTAGAAGAAATCCTCAAAAATTTCGAAGATGAAGGGATAGACATAATATTCATAGAAGGCCTTCGTTCCATCACAGCCAAAAGAAGGGATATCTACAAGATCGTTACGGCCAAAGATGAGGAAGACTTAGAAAGAATCATGAAGGGCATAACTCCCCCAATATTGGCCATTACTGGGATGGTTGCAAGGCTTAAGCCAAAAACTCCCAACTTAAGAACTCCCATAATAGATCTGTATGACGAGGGAAGTGAACTCGTCCAAGTTGTCAAAGATCATCTTATGGGATCAATTTGATACCTTTCATCAGTCTCTATTCCAAGAGTTTTAGGAAGATATAAACTAAAACCAAGAAATACTATACCGTACATACATTCAGCCCCGGAACCTTATACCCTATGTT
>JACGUG010000068.1 GCA_024256285.1 archaeon | reverse complement strand
AAGAAGAGGATGCTTCTGGAGATACCTGTTTGATCATTTTAGGACAGTCCCTTCTTCAGTGAAAGCAGGGGCACAGATACACCAGATCCGTAGATCTCTATCCCCTTTGTTCTCTATACAGTGCCAAGATCTTGAAGGTATCAGTATATTGTCTCCTTCTTTCACATCTTTGACCTCATCATTGATGCACATAATCCCTTCTCCTTCGATCACCATGTATATTTCGGTGAAATCGTGGTAGTGATCGACAGTCTTCGATCTTGGCTTTATCTTGGCTGAGGCAAGGCTCACTTCTTTCGTGTTGGTAGTAGGCATGCCGATCACTTCTACTATCTCGGAGCCATCGACAGCCTTGAAAGGTTCATAATCGCTGACCCTTTTTATTATCATTTGACTCTCTTAACTTTCTTTTTACCGATCTAATAAAATTTCCATCAACGTCCATAAAGGCAGAGGATTGAATCGTTTATTTATCAAACACACTCACACCTACTGTAAACAAAGGCACCAATCAGCATCAGAGCTGCGCTGAACGTCACTACCACTATGAAATCAAGATACATGGGCAGGGCAAAACTTCCTATCAGCAACCCCCTTAAACCATCCACTGCATAGGTCAACGGATCACAGAGCATAACTATCTTCATCACATCTGGAACAGTTTCTATTGGAAAGAATGCACTCGATAAGAAGATCAAGGGAAATATCAACAAGTTCATTATCAGCTGAAATCCTTGAAAGTCCTCCAGCCTTGAAGCGATGATCAAACCCATGCTGACCGCAAAAAAGGCGATCAGTGCCATGAAGATTAGGGCTGGAATTATCCCCCATAAGTTTATCTTTGCCCCCAATAGCATGCTTATTCCCAGAACGGTCAAACCCTGGACTATAGCAAGCGTCGATCCTCCTAGAGTCTGCCCGATCACTATGGTGAGTCTACTAACTGGTGCCACCAGGACCTCTTTTAAGAATCCGAACTGCCTATCCCAGATCACAGATACCCCAGCGAACATGGACGAGAAGACCACAGACATGGTTATGATGCCCGGTGCTAAGAAATCTATATAGTTCAGACTTCCCTCAAATCTGATGAAACCAAATCCAAAACCGAAAAACATCAGAAAGAAGAAAGGCTGCACAAGATTGGCCACCAGCCTGCTTCTCGCCCTGAAAAACCTCTTTATCTGTCTGAGCCATAACACGTATATGGCTTGAAAGTTTGCAGAACTCATCTTCTCATCCGCCTTCTTGCCATCATCTTCATTCTCCCATCTGCATTCCCTTCTTCCCTTATAGACCTGCCAGTATAGTGAAGGTAGACGTCCTCAAGGTTCGGCCTTCTCAGATTGATGGATTCGATATTTACATCGATATCTTCAGCGATCTTAACTACGGCCGCTATCTTGCCTTCTCCCCCCTTTACGTATACCTCCAAAGAGCCGTTGTGTGGCGAGACCTTCTCCACCCAGTCTTTCTTTTCCAGCTCAGTCTTTAGCCTCTGATGGTCATTACAGCCAACCGTGATGACATCTGTTCCCACCAAGCTTCTCAAGTGAGCAGGGGTATCGGTAACCACGATCCTGCCTTGGTCGATTATGGCGATTCTATCCGACAGATACTCGGCTTCCTCCATATAATGAGTGGTCAGGAAAATCGTTATACCTTTGCTTTTATTCAAGTTCAGGATATAGTCCCATATCGCCCTTCTTGTCTGAACATCCAAGCCCAAAGTTGGTTCATCCAAGAATAAAGCCTTAGGGTAGTGCATCAACCCTCTTGCGATCTCCAACCTTCTTCTCATACCTCCTGAGTAGTTCTTCACCAATTCATCCGCTTTATCTTCGAGTCTCACCAGCTTCAAGACCTCCATTATCCTTTTTTCCCTTTCATTCCTGCTCAATCCGTATATCCTGGCATGAAAATCCAAGTTTTCTTTACCTGTTAGTTGATCGTCAAGTGCTGGGTCTTGGAATACTATTCCTATACACCTTCTAACTTCATCTGGTTCTCTTACAACATCATGATCGCATACATGGGCATAACCTTCCGTCGGCTTGATCAGTGTTGAGAGCATCCTTATGATGGTGGTTTTTCCAGCACCATTGGGGCCAAGAAATCCAAAGATTTCACCTTCCTTAACCTCCAAGTCGACATGGTCGACTGCAACTATGGTATTATCGTAAATCTTGGTCAATCCCTTAGCTATGATGGCCGCCATCTTTTCTGACGCTCATGACTGAAAGGTTATTGCCTATTTTAAGTTTTGAATATAAAGAACTGCTGAAATCTTTGGACATTAAGGATGGAGTTAAGTCCTACTCAAGACCGCATGGTAATCGAAGACACAGACTATTGAAAGTAGCAAGACCGTTCATAGGAAAAACGACTTGAGGCTTCTTTACAGGCTTTTGGATTTGAAGAACCATCCATTACTATATTTCCAGCCATAAAACATAATCGGTCTCTAAGTTAATTAGAAGATCTTTTAGGTAACAGGTCATCATTCAAGAACCTATAATAAGTGACCTTACAGACATTCTCTGAAATTGCCCGAACCTCTCATACACTTTGCAGTGCCCTTTGCTTCTCTATACATGGTAGGTGTTAGATCAAGGATGGTCCTTGCAGCCTCGGTCTTCGCCCTACTTCCAGACCTTGACGTTCTTTTAAACGTTCATAAATCCATCACTCATTCAATTCTGCTACTCTTTCTGGCATCATTTATCACCTATTCGTTGCTAAGGAAAAAATACGGAGAGTTGATTCTTATATGCTCCCTGGGTTTTGCTTCACACCTCCTTCTAGACCTATTCTCCGGCTACACCCCCATACTATGGCCATTATGGGACCGATCTGTATGGATATCCATAGGTTTGAACGCTCAGTTCGGCAACCCTTTCATATTGGCTCCGAAAGCAGATATACTTACCGCGCCGATATCTTTCGAACCTTTTCAACATCTGGATGCAGAAGTAATTACCAGCGAGGGCATCATGATTTCACTGATCTTACTGGGACCGACCATCTTACTGTTCTTAAAGAAGTACGTCTCACAACACAAAAATTCTAGAAGTCTTGAAATGATCCGATCTCCCGATTCATAGAAGTGTTCATGAGTAAAATTGGAATTCGCCATAAATTGGACCTGGCTGGTTCAGTCTCCTTCAAGTTCAAGGGTACCTCATGGATTAATGTGGCACATGTCTTGCAGACGGTCCTGATCAACAATGGAGACAGTTCATCAAAATGAACCCTTACTATAAAAATAAGTTCAGTTCTTTCACTTACTTGCAGACTTCTATTCATTAATGAATATTTTTGATCGGTTTAAATCTGATCTTGAGACGAGACACTAATGTATTCATCGTATCCACAGGATTTACATATCAATTTGACATCGGTTACTATTTCGATCCCCTTGATCTCGCCACCATAAACAGGTTCGATGTCTACATCTGTACTATCACAGTTTCGGCAGACTATTATGAATTGGCGGGTCATTTCCATCCAGGCCTGCAATATCCAATGTTTTTAATCTTATCTGGTAGGAGATAGATGTGGTGTTTGGATGAGGCTTTATCTTGATATATGGCTTATCATGCCTCCCGCCGTTTTTTTCCTTCTTATGCTAACGAAGACGTAGGTGAACAGCATTTGAATCTATTGATGGCTGGGAAATCGACGGCATATCGTGCTCCGGAAGAGATTATTATGTATCACTAAAAGATTAAAGAGTTGAAAGGGAAATATTCTAAAGAGATCGAAAATGGAGTATACGAAGATATCCGGCACCAATATCAAGGTTTCCTACATCGGTCTGGGCACCTGGGCCATTGGCGGCTGGATGTGGGGTGGAACCGATGAGAAAGAATCCATCCTCACCATTCATGCTGCACTGGATAAGGGAATAAATCTCATCGATACAGCCCCTGTATACGGCTTCGGCCTCTCCGAGAAGATTGTGGGAAGGGCTGTGGAAGAGTATGGAGACAGAGAGAACATCATCATAGCCACCAAGGTTGGAATAGAGTGGAAAAATGGGGAGACATTTCGGAACTCCACCAAGAAGCGTATCTTTAAAGAAATCGAGGATTCATTAAAACGCCTGAGGACCGATTATATCGATATCTATCAGGTTCACTGGCCCGACCCTCTGGTGCCCATCGGAGAAACGGCCAAGGCCATGAAGCAACTTATGAAAGAGGGGAAGATTCGGGCCATAGGAGTGAGCAACTACTCCCCTGAGCAGATGGAAAAATTCCGTAAAGTGGCACCTCTCCATACCTCCCAGCCCCCCTACAACTTGTTCGAGAGGGGTATCGAGGACGATGTTTTACCTTACTGCCAGAAGAACGATATCACACTCCTCACCTACGGAGCACTCTGCCGTGGTCTACTCTCGGGCAAAATGAAACCCGATACGAAGTTTAGTGGCGATGACCTGAGAAAGATCGATCCTAAGTTCAAGCCTCCACTCTATCAGCAGTACTTAGATGCTATAAAAAAGCTGGATGATTTTGCTCAAAAAAACTACAACAAGCGGGTACTTCATTTAGCTATAAGATGGATACTGGACCAGCCCATTACTAGTGTAGCCCTGTGGGGGGCAAGGAAGCCTGAACAGATGGAACCTGTAGATGAGGTTATGGGATGGAAGCTCGATGGCAAGGCGAAAAGACAGATCGATTCCATCCTTGAAGAAACCATCAAGGACCCAGTGGGCCCTGAGTTCATGGCACCTCCCTCTAGAAAAGTTTGCAAAAAGAACTTAAAGCAGTAGAGTGGCTCTGCCGGAAGAGTTTGTTTCACAATTTCTTGATAACTATCATAAGATATGAAGGAGAGAGAAGGTAAAGTTGATAGTGGACTTAGTAAATCCTTTTGTCTATTTCAGTATAGCCATTCCGTTTGGATGGATCTCATAGTCTCTGCTCCCATCTGAATCGTTCAAGTTAATTAGATATGGATTCATCTCACTTAAATACAAATTAAGCACTGTCCCTTTTTTGGATTGTGTTAAAGATGGAAAGAAAGAGGAAGAAAGAGAAAGAAACTAGAGACATTTACGAGGAAGAAATGCTACGAGAGGGCGAAACTAGAGAAACCACGGACATCTACGATGATGAACAGAGGGAAGAAATGTTGGCAGAGGATGAAATCACTGCAGCTGAAAGTGCGTTCATGGCCGGAAGAGAGATGAAACTTGAAAAGCAGAAAAAGAAATGGGTTGAACATAAAGATTCAACATCTGTAGAACTGGCTGAAGAAGAGTATCAAGAGGACTAAGTTTGAGATTCAAAGGTAATCGGTATTTACTGGTGGCAATACTACTGGCTGCAACGCTTTTGAGCGTAGCCATCTATCAATTTTGGTATGGACATTCAGATCTGCAGGAGAACGATGATATTTTATTTCAGACATCGACCATCAGTGCTTTGCTCGGAGGAGCCTACGATGGAAACATGACCTA
>JACGUG010000010.1 GCA_024256285.1 archaeon | reverse complement strand
CCGACTTTTTATTTTAGTCTTAATAGTTAGACCATTCCAAAATAATTATTTATAAGCCTACAGAATACTCCAGATAACTCCATAATGGAAATTCGGTGTGAAGTTTGCAGAAATACGATCTTATTATAGTAGGTGCTGGAACGGCTGGATGTATGGCCGGTATAACTGCTTCCGAGCACAGCTCAAAAGTACTGATGTTAGACTGTAAAGAATTCAAAGAGATAGGTAAGAAAGTCTGTGGAGATGCCATAGGTGCGCATCACTTTAAAACTGCCGAATTGAAGAACCCTCCAAGCGATGTCATAAGGGGTCGGATAGATGCCGTCCTTGTCCACTCCCCCTCTGGAAAGCATAGCTATGAAGTTGAGGGGGAGGGTTACGCTTTAAATAGATACGAGTTTGGCCGTTGGCTTTTGAATCAAGCTCTAGATAAAGGTGTGGAACTGAGACCTGACACAAAGGTAATTTCCCCTATCATGGAGAAAGAAAAGGTCGTTGGGGTTAAGGCTGCAGATACCAAAAAGGGGGAGATCCGATCGTTCTTGGGTAGAACTTTCATAGATGCGAGCGGTTGGACTGGAGCTATAAGACGAACCTTGCCCGAAATGCATGGGCTTGTCAAAGAACCGCCATGGGAAGATTTTGCGGTATGTTATAGGGAAGTCAGAGAGTTAAAGGTTAAGATAGAAGACCCGAATTTAGCCAAAATCTACTTAGATGCAGATATCGCCCCCCAAGGATATTGGTGGTTCTTCCCTCAAGGAGACGACCTTGTAAATATAGGCATAGGGGTGAAAGGTGGGCGTAGAAACGATCCGAAGCGTCTCTTCAAAGACCATCTTGCAAATCTTCCTATTCTTAAAGATTCAAAGGTTATAGATGAAGGTGGGGGGGCTGTGCCGACTAGAAGGTCTCTTCATTCTCTTGTGGCTTTTGGAACCATATTTGCTGGTGACTCTGGTTTTACGGCAAATCCGATACATGGGGGCGGCATAGGACAGTCGATGATATCAGGACGCATAGCTGGGAGGGTTGCGATAGAGAGTTTGAATGAAGGCGATCCAAGCAAGGTATTGTGGAGAGCGAACAAGGAGTATGTCGATGCTTATGGGATGAAGGCTGCTGGCTTGGAGATCTTCAAAATCTTCTTGCAAGAGTTGGACAATGACGATCTTGAGTTCGGCATGAGAAATAAGCTGATAACCGAATCTGACTTGGAAAGACTCAGTTACGGTAGTGGGGGTTTATCTATAAGTGAAAAGGCCAAGAGGATAATTAGGGGGATGAGGAGATTGAGCGTTCTTAAACATTTGGCCGAGACTGCTAGATATATGAAGAAGGTCAGGAAACTCTACGAGAATTATCCTGAAGAAGAAGATTATGAAATCTGGTCGAGATCTGTTGGTAACCTATTCTCTGAATTTAAGAAGATTTGCATCTGATCACCACCAGTTGAGACGGAAGATAACTTCAATGTTATCTTCCGTCTTTCTTTATGCAAGGTTTTGGAGGGAGGCTATCGACAGGTTAAGCCCCAAGGTTGGCAACTTCCTTAACTTTCTTCTTCGATCTGGTGCTTGACTTTGTAGATTTACGGGATCTTCTTTTCTTTGGTTTGGCCTCGGGCTGAGTAGGTGGACTGTTATGAGATGGAACTGTCTCAGATTGAGTAGTTACGGACTGTGCAGAATCGGGCTTAGGCTCTTCATAGGCAACTTTTATAGCCTCTATTGGCTCTTCTGTCTTTGAATCCTGTTCTCCAATCTCTTTTGTTGCTTGCAGGGGCCCCATCTTATCCATAGACAGTATTGTGGGCACACTCTCTGTTCCATTGAACCAACTTCTTATCTTACTTAAGATTCCCATTTCAAGAAATTCTCTAACATCAGATAGATATGTAACAAATGGTCAACTTCTTTAAACAATCATGTCAAAGTCCGTGTCTGGGTTGGAATTTCTACCCACCACTTTTTTGGAAGGTTTAAGAATCGCCTATTTTATGAGTGGGCTCTTTGGCATTATTGGAGTTTCATATCGAGTATTGAAACTAAAAGAAACCTATTCAGGAAGTAAGAAAGAGGAAGTGAAAGGGTTTTTTCAATTCACCTCAAACTTCTTGAAGGAAACTATCTACGTCCTGAGACATGCGGGAGATGGCGCCAAAAAGCTTCTCATTTATTCTATTCTTGCCAGCATAGGAACTGGAATGACTGTACCATACACATCACTTTACTTGGTCGGCGCTTTGAAGTTACAACCTGAATTCTATGGTCTTCTAACGAATTTGGCAGGGCTTGTTAGTGTGTTGCTACTCTTACCCGCAATGCGAATTATTGAAAAGGTTGGCCTAAGAAAAAGCGCGTTCTACGCTTCTCTTTCAATTCCGTTGAGCCAACTAATATTCGTAAGGGCAAAGGGCATGAATGACCTCGTAACTTGGAGCACTATAGGCGGTGTAAGTACCGCACTTCTTGGCCCTTCTTTGACTGCTCTCCAAGCCAACTTTTCGCCTCAAATGATGCGGGCGAGGCTGATGGCATTGTTCAGCGTGTTTTCCCTAATCTCGGCAATTCCCGGCCAAATAATTGGTGGTTACTTGTACGATAACTGCGGGCTACTTACTCCCTTCCTAGCATCAACGCCAGTATTTGTCTTGGCTACCTTAACACTCTCGCGAATAAAAGGAGACTAATGTACTAAAAAGCGGTTGATTTAACCCGGCCATACTACTGGAGCACGCACATTACTTTTTTGTGGTTGAAGCTGTCTTTATCTATGTACTATCAGCTATTATCTTCCTAGTAACATATTTTCAGATTATTAAGTATATAAAACGACCCTACCCTGGTGTTGGATAACTTTTTCGAATGGATTGCACATAGAGTTCATTCGTAATTTCCCCGCATTTCAAGCATTTATACATTGGACAGTCGAGATACTTGTTGAAGCCCTGATATTCTTTCTTGCCTACGCTACCACACTCTAGGCATATCACTTCCTCGAGAACTGGAGGGTATTTCATGGGGCATTCGATATCAACTTATCACGATGTCGAGATGAAGGGGATAGAGTTCCTCAGGAATGTGTACGGGACGTCTGGACTATCGATAAGGCCCAAGACAAAACTATCAAGGATAGAAACATTGAAGGAGATAATCAGGACGTGGGGCATGAACCCTGAAGAGATACTCACCAAGGAAGCTTTGGCGATGCCTCACAGAACTTATGTGGACTCTTATGGGAGAAAGGAAGATCAAGTCAAGACTCTCAGCAGCGCATTAAAAGAGATGATGAAGAAGGAGCTCTTGGACGCCAAAAAGTAGAAATTCCAATTCAGACCAATACTTTCATGTCAAAGTCCAAATAGCGCCTCCGAAGGTTGTAGAAAGTTAGAGTCTACAATTTAATCAAAGAGAGGTACTTTTAAATGCATTGACGTACATCTTTTATCTAGATTGTGGAAGAGGATTCAAACTCAGTTCAAAAAGCAGAAGAGCAGGTTAAATGTGGTGAGGAAGATGGTGGAGATAGGAATGAGGATAGATGAGAGCGGTAAGCTGTACGTAGATGATGTAGAAGTTAACGATACAGCGATTGCTAGAGCAGTTGGTGTTGACAGGAGAGTTGTAAGGAACACCACAAAACAGATTCTGGATAATCCAGAGCTACGAGGAATATTCATGAGAATAAGGTCTGTTGGAGCCAGTCTAGTCGAAGTAGCGAAGACTCTTGGTTACAGTGTCTTAGTTATAAGGTCAGACCCACACAAACCAGGAGTTATCGCTAGTGTGACTGGTGTACTGGCAAAATATGGTTTGGTAGTGAGACAAGCTCTAGCCGATGATCCTGATCTAGCTCCTGAACCTTGCTTAACTCTTGTAATAGATGGAAGGGTGCCAGCAGAAGCCATACATGAGATAACACATCTACCCTTGGTTGAAAGCTTGACGATGTTGAAGTAGTACTGCTGTGATCTATTTAGATGACATCCTAGACGTGAATGAAATAGTGAAATCCTTTGAATTTGCATAATGCCCTTTCCATCAACCCTCTCTTATTAACTCCAGTCCATCCATGTATGGTCTAAGGACTTCAGGTATCCTTATCGAACAATCCTCCTCTTGATAGTTCTCCATTATGGCTATCAAAGTTCTCTCCGTTGCTATAGCAGTGCTGTTCAATGTGTGAACGAACATCGGCTTTTCGTTGGGCTTTTCTCTATACCTTATGTTCAGCCTCCTTGCTTGGTATTCTAAGCAGTTGGAGCAACTCACCACCTCTCTATACTTTCCTTGACCTGGCAACCAAGCTTCTAAATCGTATTTCTTTGCAGCGACTGTCCCAAGATCACCTATGCATACATTCATTATCCTGTAGGGTATCTTAAGAAGTTGAAAGATTTCTTCAGCATTTTTTATCAGTAGTTCGTGGATCTCCCATGAATCCCTTGGTCTGCAAAATACGAATTGCTCTACCTTCTCAAATTGATGAACTCTGAAGATCCCCTTCGTATCTCTCCCATGAGCACCTGCCTCCTTTCTGTAGCAAGGGCTTATGCCAGCATACTTTAGTGGTAACATCTTCCCTTCAAGAATCTCATCTTTATGAAGGCCAGCTATAGAATGCTCGGATGTAGCCAGTAGGTAGAGGTCTTCCTCTTCGACCTTATATATGGCATCCTCAAAATCAGATAGAGCCACACAACCCTCTACAACATCTCTGCGAAGCATATAGGGAGTTTGAAGGATCGTAAAGCCTCTTTTTCTCATGAAGTCTAAGCCAAATTTAATAAGGGCAAGGTTAAGCAAGACCAGATCCCCTTTCAAGTAGTAGAACCTTGCGCCAGCAACCTTTGCTGCCCTCTCTATATCTATCAGGTCCATTTGGAGTCCAAGGTCGATATGATCCTTTGGTTGAAATTTGAAGTTCGGCAATTCACCCCATCTCCCTATCTCAACATTGTCGCTCTCATCCTTGCCCTGTGGAACTGTTTTGTCTGGTATGTTCGGGATAGCCATCATTATTTCTCTTATCTTTTCTCCCAACTCCCTGATCTTCACATCAGCAATAGCTATATCATCCGAAATTTTCTTCATCTCTTCTATCTCCTTTTGCACATCTTTGTTCTCCTTCTTCATCTTTGCAATCTTCTCAGATACCAGATTCCTCTCATGTTTTAGCTCTTGGGCCATAGTTACGATCTCCCTTCTCCTTCTATCGTAATCGATCAAACTGTCTAAAGGTACATCCATGCCCCTCATCTTCAGCATCCTTCTGATCAGATCCTGATTTTCACGAATAAACTTGATATCGAGCATGATAGCCACCGACTTCAAGTTGTTAATTCAGAATATAATGAGTTAAAAAGGTTAACATGGGCTAAATCGTATCGTTGAGATTTCGATCTACCTGAATGATTCGAGCTCCCTTAGGGTATTTGTAGAAGCTTGACAACATGCTAGAAGGTCGTCTATCGTTGAGATCAGTGTTTCTAACCTCCCAGTCGAGGAGAAATCTATGATCAAGCGATCTCCCTCGACTTTCATCTCTATGTCCAACCCCTTAGGTAGGTCTATATTGTCTGGCTTGAGAGAACCATAGACGGCCTCTGCTACCTTGCCTCCCTTAAAATCAATCGATATCTTGACCTTTATCTTCATTTACCTGCCTTAACCTATCCTCTACAGCTTGAAAGAATTCATTTAACCTCTGAGAAGGAACGCTAGACCCTGCAGCTACATCGTGCCCTCCTCCTACCCCACCAAATTTCTTAGCCTCTTCCATGATCGATCCCAAGTTCAAGTTAGGGTTACAGCCTTGAGTCAACCTCGCAGAAAAACTGATCTCACCATCTTCTGTAGTAGTCCTGATCAAAAGTGCCTTTCCCTCAAACTTCTTGATATCACTTAAAATTGAGGCGAGAGAGCCTAAAAGGTTCTCATCTACTAAACCATCACCAACTATCATGAACGACCATCTCCCCTCAACTACCCTGCTCTCATCGCTCATGATCGCTTGGACGTACCTACTAAGGGTAGACCTGTATTCTGCCAGAACCTTCTCTCCCTCCTGTAAAGCGAGATCCCTATCTCTGAGGCAGATGGAGATGCCTACCCCCCCTTTTCTTATCCTTCCACAAGCGTTCAACAACGTGGCGAATTCCCTACAATCCCTCAGGGGCGTATATACATCCTCCATCTCTAGGATGTAGACATCGCCTATCAACTCTTTCACTTCGTCTGTAGCAGTAGGTTTCGAAGCGATATAAGGTATGATGGTCTCGACAACCTTCTTCTTCTCCTCCTCCGATAATTCAGCTATGGTTCTCCATCTTGCCCCTTCCTTGAGCTTTATACCCGCCGATGTAAGAGCGGCGAGGCAAGCATCCCTATTTCCTGTCAGCCCTGATATGAAAGGCACTATCGTCGAAGCTATGGCCTCATGTATAGGCTTTGTCTCTCTCCCATAAAGCATAAGGTCTCTTGTAACTTTGAGATACCCACTTTCAATAGCATCCTTTACAACGATCTTGTTCAATCCGAGCATGGACTTCCCCTCTCCTTGATCTTGCCTATCACCGAGGGCACCGACTACAGCCAACCATGAGAGGTCTATGTTTTTTTCATCCATCTGTAAAGCGATTATGTAACTCATGCCAGCCGCGCTCACCTCCTTCGTTCCATCTGTATCGAATTGCCATGAATTGATGACATTGTTGAGTTTTCTTTCATCTTCGCCGATCTGATGATGGTCTATATTGATCCATCTGTCGCCCAGAACTTCCCTCATCTGCTTTGCCATCCCTGTCCCCAACTCACAAAATATGTAGAAGTCGTAATCCCCTCCTTTCAGGTCCTGAAGAGTTTTAGGTCTCAAACTATTCGTTATCCTTGCTATAAAACGCCCTCCCTTTCTTAGTATCGCCTTAGCCATTATGCTTGCAGAAGTTATGCCATCTGCATCGAGATGACCGACGATCGATATGTTCTTTCCTTCTCTTATCTGCTGTAGGATTCTCTCACCAATAATCTTGGCCTTGTCGAATAACCCTTCAATTCTGTCCATTCATCAATCTCTCAATTTACATCAATTGAGCTATTACTGCGGAGTATTTCCATTTAGGCGGCAATCTCCCTTTGGCTTTATAGTACTTTGCCAATCCATGGATCTTGGCTTCAACCAACTCGAGGGATCTAACGTTCTTTCTATCACCTTTATGTGTATTAAGGTGAACTTGTAATCTCTTTGCTCGTTTTATGAGTCTGTCCAGATCCTCGGGGATGCTAAGTCCTAAATCATGCTCTTCTAAGACTTCCAATATAGACTTTCCCAATATCGGCTTGACCAGAGATATGTTGTACTCATCTCTTAGCCTCACTCCGATCTCGCTCGGAGTCAGACCATCTTTAGCCATATTGACTATCTGAGTTACGATCTCATCCGTACTATAAGTCAACCATGAAGGTGTTCTCTTAGAGATCGGACGCATCGATTGGGACTTTCCTTTGCTAGGGGAGTGTATACGAGCCAAGGTCTTCTTATAAATGAGAAGGCAGTACATAAATACTTTATCTTTAATCCCAAAAGCCTTTAAAGGCTGGTATACCACTTAGCAAACTTTCTGAGTGCATCAGCCCTGTGAGAAAAGTGGTTCTTCTCTTCTAAGGACATCTCTGCAAAGGTCTTCTTTGAGCCTTTCGGTATGAATATAGGATCAAAACCAAACCCTGATCTGCCTTTAGGTTGTAATGAGATCGTCCCTTTAACTACTCCCTGAAAAGTCTCGATAATGCTTGGAGAATTGCCAAAAGCAACTACAGACCTAAACTCAGCATCTCTATTCTCCTCATGATTCATGAGCCTCAGGATACCATCGACGCCCAGCACCCTGTGGACATAGGATGAGTAAGGTCCAGGAAAGCCATTCAACATCTTCACGAAAAGTCCGGCATCCTCGATCATAGTAGGTCGTTCATCTTTCTCTAAAGCCTTCGATAAAGCATGGACAGCGATCGTCCTAAGATCATCATCTTGAATCTCCTCAGTCTTCTCCCTGACCATCTTCAAATCGATTCCATAATCTGCAAGAATATCCTTAGCTTCATCGAATTTGTGCTTGTTGCTTGTTGCAAAGTATACAAGCCTTAAATCATTCGACACGGGTGTACCTCCCCCTCCTTTCAATTTCTCTCACTTTCTTGACCAAGTCTTTGACCATCTTTACCCCAGCAACCTCTGAGTAACCCTCTAGAATCTTGCTAAAAGCTTTATCAGCGACCTTGCTATGTGCACTTGTCAACGCCTCCTTCATCAGATGCAGATCTACCGCCTTATCTTCGAGCCTTTGGGAAGAGAATGCCAGCCCAAAGTCAATGAAGACCAGAACATCATTCTTGATAACTAGAAAGTTGGAAGTAGTGAGGTCGCCATGGATGATACTGTCCTTGTGAAGCTTGGCGATGCTTCTCCCAACCTCTGAATATAGTGTATCAATATCGCTCTGCTTTGAATCAGAAATTATCTCCTTGAGCCTTTTCCCTTTTATGTACTGCATGACTATTTCTGCCTTATCTGGATCGATGAAGTAGACCAAAGGTGTCGAAACTCCTGCCTTCCTTGCATCGACCAAGAATGATGCCTCATGTAGAGTTCTTCTCTTTCTTATCCCAGAGTCCAGATCGGGTTGCCTATATGGCTTTGGCTTTCTAATCTTTAAGATAGCCTTTCTTCCGAACAATTCTCCAAGGTATATGTCTGCCTCAGCCCCCTTTCTGATCAGTCTCTCCATTTTACATCCACTCGATCTAACCTCCAAGATTGCTTTACGAAGCTCTTTTCGACTTCCACCGAAATATCTGCTAAGTGAGCCAAGAGCCCTGTCCATGCGATCTGGGCGCCACAATCTCCGCTATACTCCTTCGGCACTACTAAGAAACCTGCACCATGTCTCTTGCTAACTTCGCTCAACATCTCTTGTAGCCTTCTATTTGCAGCCAC
This sequence comes from archaeon, assembly GCA_024256285.1. Lineage (GTDB taxonomy): Archaea > Thermoproteota > Nitrososphaeria > Nitrososphaerales > JACAEJ01 > HK02M2. The sequence continues at coordinate 15,012 of JACGUG010000010.1, read as the reverse complement.
CCCACCAGTCAGTAGAACCTCCCTCTTTTCAGTAAAGGCAAGCGCTCTTTCTGTAACCTCCGCCAGCATTGCAAAGGCTATCTCTTGAAGGGAGAAGCATAAACTCTCCAAATCTTTACCGTTTTGAAGCAACTTCTTTGCAGATGTTAGGATGCCTGAGAAAGAGGTATCGTTCCCCTTGACAGTGTATGGCAACGGTATGAAATTAGATGACCTCTCAGCCAACTCCTCGATCTTTGGTCCTGATGGGGAGCTGAATCCAGCCTCCCTTCCAAACTGATCTATAAGTTGCCCTATAGTTAGGTCGAGAGTTTCGCCGAACACCCTCCATCTACCAAAAGAAAAGGCTGTAATGAGCGTGTGACCCCCAGAGACCAGTAAGATGATAGGGTCTTTGGCCCCGGTCAGCATAATTGCAAGTTCTATGTGTCCTATGGCATGATTGACCGGGACCAAGGGCTTCTTGTAGTAAAGAGCAAGAGAACGAGCAACTGTAGCCCCAACCCTTAAGCACGGCCCCAATCCAGGACCAGCAGAGAAGGATACAGCATCTACTTCATCCATAGCCATCCCGGCTTGGGTCAAGGACTGCTCCACAATTTTTGGCGCTACTTCTACATGATGCCTTGAAGCCTCTCTTGGATGAATCCCTGAGCCAGGAGGAGGCGTGTAGATGCTTCTAACATCTGATAGTATCTGTCCGTGAACGCCACCATCTATAGAGCTAACTAATGAACAAGAAAATGTATGGGCCGTAGACTCTATCCCAAAGACCTTTTTCATCTTTACCACTATGTGGACATCTAATTGATGATTTTACCATCCTACTTAAAAAGGGGTCTCTTCGTCAAGATTTCTACTTCGTTACAGTAACCCTTTCCGTTTTCTTACGTTTAGACGGTTTTGAAGAGTTTCCACATCCGTCAGATATCTAAAGGCAGTTTTGGCTGAGAGAAAAAAGGGGGAGTTGGTTTAGTAAGGCAGGGTCTCCAACCACGGATACAGCGTCCTTAGCTTCTTCATAGCCTTCTGAACTTCTTCCTCTGGGTACTCATAGGGTAGCAGCTTACCTTGGAGGTAGTCGTCAAAGGCTTGCATGTCGAAGTGGCCGTGACCACACAGCAGGAAGAGTATGACCTTCTCCTCCCCCGTCTCCTTACATCTCAAAGCTTCATCGATGGCGCCTTTTATGGCATGGGACGGCTCAGGAGCGGGTATTATGCCCTCAGATTCGAGGAAGACCTTTGCAGCGTTGAAGACCTCCACCTGGTTATAGGCTCGTGTCTCCAACATCTTCTCTCGATATAAGATACTTAGGGTGGGGGCTATCCCATGGTAGCGTAGACCTCCAGAATGGATGGGTGGTGGTATGAAATCATGGCCCAAAGTATGCATCTTGACAAGGGGTGTAAGCCTCGCCGTGTCGCCGTGGTCGTACATGTATTCTCCTTTAGTGATAGAGGGACAAGCCGTGGCTTCGGTAGCTACAAACCTGGTATCCTTCGGGGCTTTTCCTGAAACTTTGTCATAGTAGAAGGGCCAGAAGAGACCTGAAAAGCTGCTACCTCCGCCTATGCAACCGATGATTACATCCGGGTATTCGCCTATTAATTCAAGTTGCTTCTTGGCCTCTTGTCCTATCACGGTTTGATGTGTGAGGACATGGTTGAAGACGCTGCCTATACTGTAGTTCGCTTCTTCATGGGTGAGGGCATCCTCCACAGCCTCGCTGATGGCGATCCCTAGGCTTCCAGAGTTCTCAGGGTCTTCCGCTAAAATCTTTCTGCCGGCCTCTGTTTTGATGCTTGGGCTGGCATACACCTTGGCGTTCCACGCCTCCATCATAACCCTTCTGTAGGGCTTCTGATTGTAGCTCACCCTCACCATGTATACGGTGCATCCAAGATCGAAATACATGCAGCCAAAGGCTAGAGCTGAGCCCCACTGCCCGGCTCCCGTTTCCGTAGCTAAACGTTCTTTACCCTCCTTCATATTGTAGTAGGCCTGTGCAACGGCAGTGTTGGGCTTGTGGCTTCCTGGGGGGCTGACTCCCTCATACTTGTAGTAGATCTTGGCTGGGGTCTTCAAAGTTTTCTCCATCCCAATGGCTCTGAAGAGCGGAGTAGGTCTCCAGATTCGGTAGACTTCCTTCACCTCTTCAGGGATGTCTATCCATCTTTCCTCACTCATCTCTTGAGCGATTATCTCCTTGGGGAATATCAGGGGGACGATCCCAGGTCCCGGTGCCCTCTTCGCCGGCTCTATCAAGGGGGGCAGGGGTTTAGGTAGGTCTGGTAAGATACAGTACCATTGTTTAGGTATCTCTTCTTCATCCAATAGCACTTTTTTCTTAATCATCTATCTTCACTTTGCACTACTTTTTGACATAAATGTCCATTTATATGCTTTTTCTAGGGCATAAATCACTATGACTTTAACCCTCCAACCCTATAGAACAGGGATCGTAGCTCTCGCCCCTCTATTTTTTACCGTCAATGAAACCATTATAATTTATAAAAACGCTTTGTATATCCCGCAATATCGCTCCTTCGGTCTTGTGAACCTTACAGTTAATTCAAAATCTTAATAATATAATATATGTGATTGAACCAGACTACTTGAACTTCCAAGATAACTTCTTTATGTTACGAATGTCACAAAAAATTAAAGGATGACGTATTAGAAGGTACGGATATAGTTTCTAAGATATTTCAGTTAAAGAACCTAGGTTCTTTGCAATAATAGAAGGTTAGTGATTTAATAATATACACTAGGGACTTGGGGGTTATACAAGCGTGGATTAAAATCACGGTGTAGAAATAGAACCATCAGGACTACTTTTTCACTAGATTAACTATCTGACTGCAACTATAGGCTTACATAGAGGCTAATTTATCGGCATCTTTCAGCTTTCTGCGCTTGCCCCCCTTAGGATTCAGTATTTAGTTTATACTGCTTAATATTTGTGCCACCCTACTTTGTCAATGTTGAATATCTTCCATCTCTGTTTGAGTACGCCTTCTTCAAAGTTGACTGAGATTCTCAGTTGAGGATACGTCGGCAATGGTTTGTTAAATACGATCTGGTAATCACCGCTCGGCTTTGGTCTTTGAAAAACTTAAATCTTGATAACCCCTATAGAATAAACTTGGAGAGTGTTGTATATGCCTACATTCTTGGAAATTTCTAGACATTCACCTGAAAACTGCCCTATATACAACGAAAAAGTCAGAAAAATCATGATGGAGGGCTTCGACAAATTAGAGGGGCTCTTAAAGAAACATAGAGTCAAGATGGTTGGAGGCTGGGCTGTAACTACGGAACACCTGATGATCATGGTCTATGATGCCCCTAGTTTAGAAGCTTTCGAAAAACTCGGAATGGAATGGGAGGAGATTACAGGAGCGGGCGCATATTTCACGTGTGAGATAAAACTAGCCTATAGCCTCGAAGAAGCAATGAAGATGATAAAACAAGCCAGATAAAACTCCCCCACCTCTTTTTTTACCATAATCTAATTCACTATTAGAGCAAGGATGGCTTCCTACACCCTATTTTTCCCTCCAAAATAATGAAACATCTCCCTTTTGAGCTCTTCAGTTAAAATATCCTCCGGCTTAAGCTTATTCATCGATCTACCTTTTGACTTGGGCTTATCGGTCAAATTTCACACCTAAATTACTTCTATAAGAACACTATTATATCCTTCTATTATTTTTGATTACGCAGATATTGAAGGGGAAGATGAAGTTTTCTTCAATCGAGGTTGCCTGGATGATTCATGCAACAGAGGACGAAGGAAGGGTCATAAAGAGGATGGTCTCCCTCCTCCCTTTGAGTGAAGAGCGTATAAAATCCTCCAAATTAAAGGGGCATTTCGGCAACCCTGTCCTTCTTTATAAGGCCAAGTTGACTGGTGCTGAGGTTGATAAGTTCGTACAGGCCCTGTTTTCTTCTTTGAGCGCTGGAGACAGAAAGAAATTGGAATATGAACTCCCAAAACATCTGGATGAACATGGTGCCCTTTACCTTCGCATCAGTAAACAGTTATTGTTTGAAAACAAGATCGCTACGTCAGAAACAGATGTTATAAGAATAAAGCTCAAGCTCAAGGGTAGTTTTAAGCCTCATGAGAAGCTTTCATACTATAGGAGGTTACTGAGATAGGTGCTGTAGATTCTCATGTAAATATAACCGATGAGCTTGAGAGAGCCGTAAGGATAGCCAAGTTCTTAGGCTTTTCTGTGCTTGCCTTTGATTTAGAAGGTAGTTTTGATTTAAGGAGCAATATTGTAAATATGTGTAAACGAGAGAGGGTGAGATGTATTTTCAGGGCTGGTGTAAACGAGTTTAAGAGATCAGAGAAAATCGAAGATCACATTATTTATGTGGCAAAAGACGTAAATGAAGCCAGATCCTTTAAGGTTCCCTTCTATATATTGGAGGCAGGCAGGACTGTAGAGGAAGTTCTCAAAGTGAAAGAATTCTGCGCAAAGAAGTCAAGTATAAGATTCGTAATCGAATTCGATTTCAATCTCCTACGTCTATACGATGGATTCTACTTTGCAAATTACTTGAAAAGTCTAGCGATATTGATGAACATCTGTAGGAGAAGGCAGATTACGACGATCTTCTCGAGCGCAGCAAGAAGTCCCACCGAACTGGTCCCACCAAGGGTGCTCTACAGCTTTTACAGACTTTTAGGTGGCAATCTGGCTCGGAGAGAGGTCCTATCAGAGATTCCTTACAAGGAACTTGTAGAGAAGTTGGGCCTTGGTCCAAAGATCGTTGGTGGATACGAATGATGCGTAAAAAGAAGAGGTACATCTTGGTCTACCTTGAATCGGGGTATGCCGACGATAAAGAGCTGATAAGGGCGACCAGGGCGAGAATAGTAGACCTTTTTGGTGCAATAGGGCTTCAATCTATCAATCTAAAGATCATGAAGATAGAGCCCAATTTCTTCATCCTTCGTTGTAACCACGATCGTACCGATGATCTGCTCTTCACGATAAGCTCGATGAAGTTCAAAGATTCTGCTCTTCTTCCATTAAGAGTTTCAGGCACGATGAAGAAGCTCAAGGGCATCATATCCGATTTCTCTCAAATAGCGAGGCACCCTCCCTAAAATAAGCTTGAGGTTTGTTCATGAGAGAGTTGGAAAATTACGACAACTTTGACCGCAATCAATTTAACACCGAACTTGTTAGAAAGTCTTGATGAAGGTCGGAAGGGGGGAGTTGTGGAAAGGCAAGAGAGCGGAAGGTTTCCCCTTGGTTCTATGTGAAGAGCATCTTAAAGAGATGATAGACCGTCTCTGCACGGATAGGGCCCTTATAAGCACCATGCTTGAGCCTCTTGAAGAAATCGATGAAATAACGGCAAAGAAAAAACATCTCTCTTCAGAGCCTAATGAGTGCCAGATATCTGGATGTGAGAGAAGCGCAAAATACAAGCTCACGATCTTCAGATCCATCAAGCCTAGCGAGTGGTATAAGCTTAAACCCCCTCCATAAAGTATCTTAAAGCTCTTTTAATGTAGAAATCAGCTGGTTGAGGGCAGGTTTTATCTTGGCTTCTTTTCCTTTGGCAGAATCGACGATCAGTTCAGCGAGTTCGACCAGAATCTTTGCTGTATCATTTTCAGCGATCTGAGCCGCAACCCCGATGAAGACGAACTGCCTCTTTAGGACTCGATCTGAAACCTTAAGAAACGAAGATAACATCTTCCTCCCTCTGTCAGTAGTTATGTACCTTTTTACATTCGACCCAGGGCTGATCACCTCGGAGACCATCTGTAATGATAAAAGCTCCTTCAAGATGAAATATATCGAGCCTGGGCTGGGCCTCCACTCACCATGAGTACTCAGAGTGATCTGATCTGAGATGTCTGTGCCACTTAAAGGCATTTTAGACGCAGCCCTTAGGATGAAGATTTTGAGCAAGCCCCTTGGCGCACTTAGAAGACTTGATGAACTCAAACCACATTGATTTCAAGAATCTAGGGATTAATAATCCTTATTGAAAAATGTTTTATCAGAACTGCACTTATTCAGCTATAAATGAACATATATGTACACAAAAGTCTTAAATAGTACATGATTAAAGCATTGGTGAGGTAGAAGAGCATGGGTGACTTAGTTTGGCTACAAGCAACCTAACAATGTTTCGTCTAAATTTAAGTTAAACTTTAAACCCTTTCCTTACACCCCGCCCATTCATGTATTTACGAAGATATGTGGACGATTCGATACAGCCTATATCTTAGAGTCGGTCACAGGGCCTAAGAAATTAGCTCAGTACTCCTTTATCGGTTTCCAACCTAGGATAATAGTAAAGGCGAAAGAGAGGGAATTAGAGGTAAAGGACTGTAGAGAAGGATATGTAGAAAGGAAGGATGGGGTCGACCCATTACAAGTCATAAAAACGATACAAGGGAGCTCTATCTCTTATGAGAAGTGGCCAAGGTTGGTTGGGGGGGCCATAGGCTATGTGTCCTATGATGCTATAACATACTGGGAAAAGATAAAATCTTTGAAAGATGAATTAGATTTTCCTTACATAGAGTTTGGTATCTTCGACGATGGCATAGTATTCGACCACATCAACAGCCAGGCCTTCTACTATTTCAGGGAAGAAGATCGCAGTGAGCATATCGATTTCGCTCTAGAAGAGCCTACAGATATCGGTGGTCTATCCTATTCGAAGCCCAAGGTGAATATGAGTTTTGACTCTTTTTATGAAAAGGTGATGAGGATAAAAGAATACATATCTTCTGGAGATATCTTCCAAGCCGTTTTATCGAAGCGATATGAGTTCAATATCAAAGGAGACCTTATCTGCTTTTACAGGTCTTTAAGGCACATAAATCCTTCTCCCTACATGTACTTCCTAAAGATGGGAGATAGGCAGATCGTTGGATCTAGCCCAGAGATGCTCGTCAGAGTAGACGATGGTATAGTCGAGACATTTCCTATAGCTGGCACTAGACCTAGGTTAGATGATAAAATTATGAACGATGCAATGCAAAAAGAACTTCTTGTCGATCCAAAAGAATGTGCAGAGCATGTAATGTTGGTAGACCTAGCAAGGAACGATCTAGGGAAGGTGTGTGAGTTTGGGAGTGTCTGTGTGCCTGAGTTCATGGAGGTACATCAGTATAGCCATGTTCAGCATATAGTTTCAAGAGTCTTAGGAAAGTTGAGAAGGGATAAAGATGCCTTTGATACATTTAGAGGAGTATTCCCGGCAGGCACAGTTACCGGAGCGCCAAAGATAAGAGCCATGGAGATCATAGACGAATTGGAGCCTTCAAGGAGGGGGCCTTACGCAGGAGCCCTAGGTTACTTCTCTTACAACGGTAATGCAGATTTCGCCATAACGATCAGGACCTTAGTATCAGATGGTGGTAAGGCATACATTCAAGTTGGAGCAGGGATAGTTGCAGATTCCGATCCCTCAAGGGAGTGGGAAGAGACAGAGCATAAAGCAGGGGCTTTGATGCAGGCCTTGGAGATTTCTGGGAGGGTTGAGGAATGAAGATTCTTATAATAGACAATTACGATTCCTTCGTCTACAACTTGGTTCAATACGTAGGTGAGCTAGGTTGCAAGCCTCTAGTTTATAGAAACGATCAGATAAACTCTGAAAAGGCAAAGAGCCTCAAACTAGATGGTATAATAATCTCCCCTGGTCCTGGGACTCCTGAAGATGAAAAGTACTTTGGCAACTGTTCATCGATAATAAGGCAGATAGGTTATAAAATCCCCATCTTAGGTGTATGCTTGGGGCATCAAGGGATAATTCATGCATTTGGAGGGAGAATCATTCGTGCCAACAAGATAATGCATGGCAAGACGAGTATGATCAAGCACGATGGAGATGGAGTTTTTAAGGGCATAGAGAATCCATTTAGAGTGACTCGCTATCATTCACTCGTTGGCGATAGATCGGCTCTTCCTTCTTGCCTTAAAGTGACCGCTGAATCTCTGGATGATGGAGAGATAATGGGGGTTAGGCACAGATCATACCCTATCGAGGGGCTACAGTTCCACCCTGAATCTATCCTCACGGAGAATGGTAAAAAGATAATTAAAAACTTCCTAAAGGGTGATTGAGCATGATAAAGGAAGGGATTCAAAAGCTTGTAGAGGGCAAAGATCTGAGCTACTTAGAAGCTCAAGCCATAATGAAGGAGCTCATGTCAGGCAATGCAACCAATGCCCAGATCGCCTCCTTCTTGACAGCTTTGAGGATGAAAGGTGAGAGTGTTGGAGAGATCTCAGCCTTTGCAAAGGTTATGAGAGATTTCTGCCTTCAGATACATCCTGATGTAAAGGGGCGCATTGTAGATGTAGTTGGCACAGGTGGGGATCGAATCAAATCTTTCAACATCAGTACAACATCAGCCTTTGTGGTTGCTGGTGCAGGCATAACGGTAGCTAAGCATGGCAACCGTTCATTCACAAGCAAATGTGGTAGCGCAGACGTTCTTGAGAAGCTAGGCTACAACCTGAACACAGATCCCGATATAGTTGAGAAGGCGGTTGAGGAGATAGGGATAGGCTTCATGTTCGCCCCAAGGTTTCATCCTGCTATGAAGCATGCTTTAGAGCCAAGGAGGGAGATGGGGATCAGAACCGTCTTCAACATCTTAGGCCCCATAACTAACCCAGCAGATGCGAAGGGAAGCTTGCTAGGCGTGTATGATAGGTCTTTAACGAGAACCATGGCATCTGTGCTGAAGAATCTTGGTAGTGAAGAGGCGATGGTGGTACACGGCTTGGACGGCTTGGATGAGATCTCTACTATAGGGAGGACCGAGATAGCATGGTTAAGAGACGGTGAAATAAGGATCATGGATATCTCTCCTAAAGACTTTGGCATCAGATTGGCAGAACCAGATGAAATCTCAGGGTCTAGCCCTGATGAGAGCGCCGAGATCGTCTTTAGAATCCTTAAAGGACTCTATGCGGATGGAGACCCAAGAATGGATATAGTTCTGGTAAATGCGGCCGCTGGAATAATAGTTGGTGGACTCGTCGATAGGTTCGATGAAGCGATGGAGTTGGCTCGTGAATCCATCAAGAGCGGCGCCACCTATAGCAAGCTAAAAGGGATGATCAAGTTCTGCAATGGAGACATGGAAAAGCTGGAGGAGTTGGAAACCAATTATGGCTGACTTTCTAGATTATCTGGTTCAAGAAGTAAAGAAGACGATCAAAGAAGGTTATTATGATATCCGATTCGATGGAAGGAAAGTCCACGGGAGCTTAAGGGATTCCATCATTATGTGTAAGAGAGCACCCATAATCGCTGAGATCAAGCCAGCTTCCCCAAAAAAGGGCATACTAAGGGAGAAGATGAATGCAAGAGAGTTGGCACTCTCCATGGAGAGAGGAGGGGCAGTGGGCATATCTGTACTTACTGAGCCAAGACACTTCAGGGGTTCGTTAGAAATCTTTGCCATGATTAGAGAAGCCTTGAAGTTACCGATTCTGATGAAGGATTTCATAATCAGCCCAGTCCAGATAGAAGCGGCTGAGAGGATAGGTGCAAATGCCATCCTCTTGATAAAGTCGGTATTTGACCGCAGATCGAGTGAAAGAAGTTTAAAGGAGATGATCGAGATGGCCAGGTCGAAAGGTATCGAAGTTCTACTCGAAGTTCATAATGAAGCCGAGTTTCTATCATCCCTCCAAACCGAAGCCGACATGATAGGGATAAACAATAGAGACCTATCGAATTTGAGCGTTAGTTTTGAAGTTACAAAAGGAATCTTGAGCAAGATAGGGGATGGAGGGCGGATAATCATAAGCGAGAGCGGGATCGCCACCCCTGATGATGTAAGGTTGCTACACAGTCTAGGCTCACATGCCTTTCTTGTAGGAACAGCTCTTATGACTGCTGATGATGTTGAGGGTAAGGTTCGTGAACTGGTGGAGGCTATATGAAATGGTAAGAGTGAAGGTATGTGGCATAACAAACGAAAGAGACCTTGAAGATGCGGTATCTGCTGGAGCGGATGCAGTGGGCTTCATCGTAGATGTGAGATCATCACCAAGAAGTTTAACGATAGATAGAGCCAGAGAGTTGATGAAGAAGGCCCCCATATTCGTAAGCAGGATAGTTGTAACTGTTTTAGAAGATCTGGACAGACTTATCACAATAAAGAATGAATTAAAACCTGAATACATTCAGATACACGGTAATCGTGATTATTCACGTGAAGCTTTAAACAATGCACGTCTGATAAAGGCTGTAGCCCTAAAATCGACCAGATCGATGAAAGCCATCTTGGATGATTTAGAAGATTTTGACGCTATCCTTATCGACTCTTACATGGAAGGTAAGCATGGTGGGACGGGAATAGTCAACGATTTTGAGATGTGCAAAAAGGTAAGGGAAGCGATATACCCGAAGCCCTTGATATTGGCTGGAGGGCTGAACCCAGATAACGTGGAGGAAGCTGTACGTATAGTCAAACCTTTCGCAGTAGATGTATGTAGTGGGGTTGAATCATCTCCAGGCATCAAGGATCGTAAGAAACTCTTCGATTTTGTAGCGAATGCTAAGAGGGTTATGGTTTGAAAGAGTTTACGAATAATCCCTTGGATGGGAAGTATGGGAAGTATGGGGGGCGCTTCGTCCCAGAGACGTTGATGAGTGCAGTTCTTGAGCTTGAGAAGGCTTATTCGAGTCTAAAGAAAGACCCAGACTTCAAAGAAGAGCTTGAATACTATCTTTCAGAGTATGCTGGTAGACCAACCCCACTATATTTCGCTAAGAACCTGACAGAGAAGGTGGGCGGTGCAAAGATCTACCTCAAAAGAGAGGACCTACTACATGGAGGAGCGCATAAGATAAACAACACAATGGGTCAGGCCCTCATGGCGAAAAGGATGGGCAAGACAAGGGTGATAGCAGAGACGGGTGCTGGGCAACATGGTGTGGCCACTGCGATAGCGTGCGCAGTTCTTGGGTTGAAAGCCGAAATCTATATGGGTAAAGAAGATATTGAACGCCAAAAGTTGAACGTCTTTCGCATGAACCTATTGAATGCCAAGGTCCATCCAGTCGAGTCTGGATCGATGACGTTGAAGGATTCGATAAACGAGGCTCTTAGAGACTGGGTAACGAATATTCAAACTACATATTATCTTATAGGCTCTGTCGTTGGACCCCACCCTTACCCTATGATAGTGAGGGACTTTCAGAGTGTGATAGGAAGGGAGATAAAGGCACAGATAATGAAGAAGGAGAACGGGCTGCCAGATGCCTTGGTTGCTTGTGTAGGAGGAGGGAGCAATGCGATGGGCACTTTCTACCCCTTCTTAAACGATCCCTCTGTTAAGCTATATGGTGTTGAGGCAGCAGGTCATGGCATAGAGTCAGGGAAGCATGCCGCCTCACTTTGCGCTGGTTATGAAGGAGTTTTGCATGGGATGCTCACCTACTTCCTTCAAGATGAACATGGTCAGATATGCACAACTCACAGCATATCGGCTGGGCTCGATTATCCTGGAGTTGGACCTGAGCATTCTTTCTTAAAAGCGAAAGGGAGGGCGGAGTACAAGAGCGTGACGGACGATAAAGCTGTAGAAGCCTTCCTTGAGTTGTCCAAGACTGAAGGTATAGTCCCTGCTTTGGAACCATCTCATTCCTTAGCCTTTGCTATCGAGCTAGCTGGAACCATGAAGAAGGACGATCTGATCGTCTTAACTCTATCTGGTCGTGGAGACAAAGATGTCCAAGTTGTCGCAGATTATCTCAAAGTGAAGGTCTAATGAGCATAGAAAAGTCCTTTAAGAGACTTAAGGAAGAGGGCAATGGCGCCCTCATCAGTTATATAATGGGTGGCGACCCCCAACCAGACCTCACGCCAAGGATCGCTGGCGCTCTAGTGGAAGGTGGGACAGACATCTTAGAACTGGGGATACCCTTCTCCGATCCTATAGCAGACGGTCCAACAATACAAGGGGCGAACCAAAGGGCACTAAGTTCTGGAACAACCCCTCTAAAAGTTCTGGAGTTAGCCAGCCAGATCAAAGACGATCATGATGTTCCCCTCGTCATCCTTACCTATTATAATCCGATCTTCAGGATAGGGCCGAAGAAATTCTTTGATATGGCAAAAAAGAGCAAAGTCGACGGGGTGATCGTCCCAGACCTACCAGTAGAAGAGGCACAAGATTATAAGCCCATAGCCGATACGCATGGTCTAGATACGATCTTTCTTGCCTCTCCTTCAACCACCATTGACCGATTAGAGAAGATAATAAAATACACTTCAGGTTTCCTTTACCTCGTATCGCTCTTTGGAGTGACTGGCGCTAGAGAAAAGCTTCAACAATCGACAATCTACATCATAAAGAAGTTTCTCCCTTATACTGCAGGGAGGATACCTCTTGCAGTAGGTTTTGGTATCTCTCAACCTCATCACATCAAGAGTATTATAGAAGCAGGGGCTGATGGAGCAATAGTTGGTAGTGCCTTTGTAGAGATGATCAAGAGAAGCAGATACGATGTGAATATGATGTTGAATGGAATCAGAAGATATGCAAGTGAATTGAAAAGAGCTACGATTTTAAAAAGTAAATAAAGATTTATGCTGTAAAAATGCGATATAAACAAGATAAGTCTCCCACCCTATTGGGGCAGGGATTAACGGAGCTCCTACACCCTATTTTTTGTGCACTGTCCCTTTGATTAGGTGTCACTTTTAGGTGTCTAATTTGGGTGTTTGAAGTTGGGTAGTAAATTGCTACTCTTCCTCTTTAACAGAGGGTGAAGTGTTTTTATGGATTTCTTCAAGTTGCTCCTGAATCTCTTCTATTCTCCTCAAAATCTCTCGTAACAGCATAATAACCTCTTCTTCAAAACTAATCATGCAACTTTATAAACTGTTCATCTTTTTAATATTTTCGAAACTTTTTGTAAGATATCTTACGCCTGTTGAAAAACCGCACCGGTGCGGATTCATTCATTGTAGCGTCATAAATTTTTATCGTGGCGGAAGATCCACCTTCTTATCAGGTTGCCAACGCCCCTCAACACCAGCACGACCGAAGAAATCGAAAGCCACGTTGCGAAAATGGCGATAAGTTGGTCTACCCCGGCGACGATAGCTATGCCCCCTAGGCCGATGAGGATGCCTATCCAGAAGAAAAAAGACTTGATGTATTCTCTGTTTAGCATCGATATTCATCGCCTTGCTCGATTTGCCCCTTGGTCTCCAGCGCTCATGTTCATATTATGCTCTCACCTTCTCCCAGGCTTCCTTCATGGCCTGTCGGGGTGACATACCCTTCTTTCTCAGCTTGCCGGCACGCTTCATTATCTTCGATAGCCTTTCCTTGGAGATCTTCTTCTTCCTGCCCCTGCCCTTCTTGGCGGGCTTCTTCTTTGACATTCTCGTACCTCCTTTTGGCTAGTTAACAACTTCAACCAGCCTTGTAGATTGCGATTCCTATAATGAGGAACCCGAGACAGAGCAGAGATTGGTGGATGAGTACAATTGGCCACACTAAAAAGCCGAGGCCTAAGGCATATAGAGGTGAAAGGCCGACGCCAGTCAGGACTAATATGGTAGGGATTGAATAGACCAAAGCGAAAATTATGATGAGTGCTCCAACCACCTTCCCTCTAGTAAGCCCCTGGTTCTTAGATTTCTTCTTGGTCTTTGACATCTCGTTATATACACCTCTTTTTGGCTTTGCTACCCCTTACTCTGTCCCCAGGCACCCACGGCGACAAGGGCTATGCCGATATACAGGTGGGAAAAGTAGGGGTCGAGCCAACCTAGGCCGAGGTTCGAGTAGTCGAAGGAGATGGTGTGCAGGAAGAGGGCGTCCATGACGAAGAATATGCCGACTAGGATCAGGTCCCATGACAGGTATTTGATCGCCTGTCTCGCCCCTCTTAATCGATCGGTCGCTTTGACATATGCTTCTCTGTACTGTATGTTCAGTATCGCCGGTCTTTGGATTTGAATTTGGTTTTGGAACATTTTTTCTCTAATAATAAAAAGTGTAGAAATTCGCCCTATTTCATGGCCGGGTATTAAAGGTAAAAATTGCAGATTTTGTTAGTATTCCCTCCTCTCATTTCGTACCCCCTTTAATATGATGCACGGTAAAGCCGAGGGGCAAGGCCGAAACCACTATGGAGAGGGGGGCAAGTTCGCCTTGAAGAGGGAGCGAACAGCATCCAATCTCAGTACTCATGCCTATTCCTTCTTTTATTAACTATCAAACCGCCTATGAGGATCAGGAAGATGATGAAACCAAAAATCCACATGGTCACCTCGGGTATGGCCTGTACCAGTATCTTCATCGTCCCCTGGAGGTCCGTTATCGTCCCGGTATTGGGGTCCCTTATCCTCACCGTGTAGGGTATCTCGTACTCGCCCTCTTCAGTTCCTTCGGGAACGTTGACAGTGTAGGGTATGTCGGCGTGCCATGTTCCGTCGGGCTGGAAAGTGCCCTCTATGGGGTTGTCGGGGTCTATCTCAACATCCACCCAGTCGCCGTAATCACCGCCGAAATCGACGTCTATGACTTCGAATGGCGAATCGCTGTCCACGCCTATGCCCCCTTCACTGGAACCGCCCGAAGATATCACGGCCGTGCACGTGGAAGAGGTTGCCGAGGCGTAGGTATCGTCCCCGAAGAACTTCAGCCTGTAGTAGTATGTGCCCCACTGAGATTCGGAATGAAGGAAGCTCACGACGCCGTTCGAATCAGTAGTGGTCGAAGTCACGTTTGACCATGGCGCCTTTATGTCGGGGGTGTACTGAAGGTAGACTGTCTTGTCCGGTATCCCCGTTGTAGTGCTACCGCTGAGAGTGTACAGCCGGCCCGTCAAGGTGAAGTACGTGTCGACCTTCGTGTTTATGTCCTGGGGCGAGATGGAGAGGTATATCGCGGTGGTTCCGTAGGGGTAGAGGTAGAACCAGTTCGACTCGGTGTTCGTCCCGGTGGCGTCTGAATCATCATAGACTATCGTCCCGGT
>JACGUG010000067.1 GCA_024256285.1 archaeon | reverse complement strand
GGCAATCTCTTCTGTTATACCGTCAACTTTCAAAAGGAATTATAATAATATTGTTCAACTATAGGATTTAAATACACGAACTCTTTTGAACATGATGGTCATGACCGACTTCGCCATAGAGGCTGTGGGCTTGTCCAAATCCTTTGGAAGGATTACAGCAGTGGCCAACTTCGATCTTAAGGTCGTGACTGGAACGGTTCATGGCTTCCTAGGTCCAAATGGAGCTGGCAAGACTACAACCATCAAGCTTATTCTTGGACTCTTAAAGCCCAATGCAGGCTCCATTCGGGTATTGGGCTTTGAAGGTGGCGGTAAAAAAATTGATGTAAGAAGGAAGATAGGCTACATGCCTGAACTTCCAAAGCTTCCGTTCATCCTTAAAGGTCGAGAGCTTCTGGAGATATACGGTGAGATATACGGCCTTTCAAAAAAAGATAGATCCAATTCAGCAAAAAGGTTGCTGGAGTTGGTCGGGTTGAGTGACAGGGCAGACGACCGGATCGCCCATTACAGTAAAGGGATGCAGCAGAGGTTGGGCTTGGCTCAAGCCTTGGTTGGAGACCCTGAGCTTGTAATCCTAGATGAGCCGAGTCTCGGTCTTGACCCTGTTGGCATGGTCGAAGTTAGGGGGATAATCAAGAAGATATCGTCTGAGGGGAGAACCGTCTTTCTTTCATCCCATCTATTACATGAGGTCCAACAGACCTGCTCTCATGTTACAGTTATCAACAGGGGAGCGAAGATGATAGAGGGAAGTATCCCCACCCTCCTCGAAAAGCTCTCTGAATCTAACAAGATCACCGTCGAGCTAGAGAAGGTATCGGACGATATCATGAAGGCATTGGAAGGCTTGAACTTCGTAGAGGATATAAAGTGGGAAGGCAAAAGAGCTGAAATCCTCTGCTCAACGACTGGGGATTTTAGGGCTGACGTATCGAGGGCCATCTCAGACGCTGGAGGTCTTATCATAGGCATGAAGGTAGATGAGAGAGGTCTTGAAGAGCTCTTCTTGGAGCTTATAAAGGGGAGGGCTTGACCTTAGAAAGGCGATGGGTTTGAGCAAGTTTAGAGCCCTTTTAAAATATGAGCTTCTCTGGAACTTGAGGAAGAGGAAGTTCCAAGCGATCTTGCTGATCGTCTTGATCGTCCAGATACTTACCTTCGTTGTTCCATACATCCTTTCTTACACGACTGGTCAAGAGATTCTACAAGACCCTTACAGAGCCCTATCCTCCCCACAAGGCTTCTTCTTATTTTTATTCGCGATAGCTGTAGGGATGAACTCAATCCCTGAAGAATTCGAGCATGGAAGAGCCCAAATCCTCTTCTCCAAACCTGTCTCTAGGTCCATGATCTTTCTGGCTAAGGTAGTTGCTGCTCTTATAATACTGACAGTCGCCTACGTGATCCTTGACGTAATCGGTCTGGCGTTGTCATATTTAGTCTACGGCCCCCAAGAATACATGATCTTCTCTCCGATTCTAATCCTTGGGATACTGCTCGCTACCCTCGTCTACTTAGCGATGGTCTTCTTCTTAGGTGCAGTCTCCAAAAGCTCGATAATAGCCGCCTTGGGCTCCTTTGGTATTCTTATAGGGCTGGGAATTACAGTTGGGGTTCTTGGAACTTTCGGGGGCTATGCCTGGATAGCAGACTACGTTCCGAGCAGCGGTCAGAATGGTGTAGTAATGGGGACCCTTCCACCTATGCGTCTCTCTACGGGCACGGACAACCTTGGTGGAATCCTCAGCCAACTTGCGATCGACCCCAATGCTCAAGTAAACGTAACATACGTAGTTGGGATAGATATCACACAACAAAAATTTTTCTATGAGTGGCAGATAATCTCCATAAGAGATATCTTGATAAGGGCCCTTGGAGTAGCCCTTGCTTACACCCTGCCTTTGCTTCTTATATCATGGCTCGTATTCAGAAGGACTGAGATAAAAGAGTGAATAATGGCGCCTTTATGAAGACATCGAGCAAGCTTAAGAAGCTTAATATGCATGAATGAAGATCGGTGTGATGCTATTGTTGCGAAGATGAAAGCATTCCTTTAAGCTCTTTCACTCTCTAACCTTCTCTATCTTCTCTTATGCTCTTTTTCAAAAGCCCGAGAGTGGATTCTCCCAAGACATTCCTTCAGCTTTGATTTGGTGAACGCTTAAACCGTAGTAAATGGTTACTGCTAATGTCCTCTCCGCTTGGAGAAGCTGTAAGACCAAGAATAGTAGGATGAAGGTGCTAAAGGAATCTCCTATAAGAATTTAAGGGATATCACTGGCTTGCTACTTCCTGATTGATCTCCTCGATCATCTCATCGATTTCATCATCGCTTAAGCCGTGAGCCCTGGCTCCCTGCTCGATGGTCTCCATGACCGCTATATGGCAACCTATGCAGTGCAGACCGTACCTCATAAGGACCATCCCAGCCCGGGGATAGGACTGGAGGAGCTCTCCGAAGGTCATCTCTTTATTAACCTTAACCGCTTTTTCTCTACTCATGTAACCTACCTTGTTATACGATGTTTTATAACATAAGTCATATTTATATACCTTTCGTGCAAGTGGGCACCGAACTCTTCATGCCGTAAATTAGAAGATACATCTTGCTAAGCCTCCATCGATGCTTATATTCACTCCGGTAATGTAGCTGGCCCTATCAGACGATAGGAAGGTGACAAGATCAGCTATCTCTTCAGGTTTGGCCATCCTCTTAAGGGGGATTTCACTCTGTATCCTGCCTAGAATTTCTTGATACAGCGTCTTTGTAAGGTCGCTTTCCTGCCGAATGATTTCTTCGACTCTTCTCGTCATTGTATATCCTTGGGCTATACCGTTCACCAGTATACCGTACTGGGCAAGCTCCATCGATAACGTCTTGGTGAAACCTATTACCGCCAATCTTAATGCAGTTGACAGGGCGTAGTTATGCAGAGGATGCTTCGTCGTAAAGGATGTCAAGTTCACTATCCTCCCCCACCCTTTTGCCTTCATGTAGGGGACGACCCTTTTTGAGAAGCGTACTACGCTGAGCAGAATCGAGTCGAAGGCCTCGCACCACTCGTCATCCTGCAGGTCGAGAAAGGGTTTTGTGGGTGGCCCTCCACAATTATTCACTAGAATATCCACACTCCCAAAATGTGATACTGTACTGTCGACAACCTTCTCTATCTGCTGTGGCACGGTGATATCTGCGGGGACGGCAAGTATGGTCGATCGTACTTGAGACTGAATCTCTGCCCTTGTCCTTTCAAGTTGCTCTGGCCCTCTTGCGCAGATTGTGACATCGGCACCTTCTTCTGCCAGTCTTGAAGCAACCGCTCGACCAATGCCCCTACTTGAAGCTACGACTATGGCTGTCTTCCCATCAAGGTCAAGATTCATGCCTGCCCTTTCAACACTCTCCACTTTAATAGTTTACTTAAAGTAGTGTCTTAGCATTTAAGGGATAATCTGCAGGTCTTAAACACGCGTATACCGAGCTGGAGGTCGTCCGTTAAGATAAGACCTTCACCAGCTCATAAGGGGACTATAAGATTTTTTTGATGAATAAATAGTGTCTCTAACAGTACTGCATCAAGACTTCACCGTCTTTGAAACATAATTTATGTGTGGCTTTGTAGTTACAGTTTCTATATTCACACTTCATCACTCATCATAATTGAAACTTCTAATGACGTATGTCATAAAGAGATGGCGCTATCATTTCCGACCTTGCCTTAAAAAATGGCAAGAACCCCCACCTTATCCATAGATATGGCTAGGATCACAAGGTTCCTTTGACATTTTAGTAAGGATCTGTTTAGCCTTCTCCTTCGTAGGTGTATAGTCCAATACGAACAACTTTTCTCCATCCTCGAACTGAACGCAAGCAACCGACTTTGAGATAGGATGCACCCTCATATTGCGTTTGCTCTGGAATAGACTGGCAACTTTTTTGGCAAAGTCAACACTCTCATCGTCCATCATGGTTGAAATCTCCTTAAGGCTCTTTATGACATACGTCATAATAGATATGACATACGTCATACTTATATACCTTTCGACACTATAGTTCGTGGGCCAACATGTTGTTGCCATGTGAAGTCGCGGTAAAATCCTTGGTTCCCGCCTTCCGATCTGCTATAGCAAAGGAATTGACACAGACATATAGATTGAAGCAAAAGGACGTGGCAAATCTTTTAGGAGTCACCCAAACTGCTGTGAGTAAATATACGCGAAACGTCAGAGGCACAGTCCTCAAAATCGAAGAGGTAGAAGAAGTTCAGCCGATGATCAAGGAAATCGGCACCTCCCTTGCTAATGGGCGTATGTCTAAATACGAACTCGTGGTAAAGTTCTGCGTAGCCTGCAAGATCATCAGGCAAAAGGGGTTGATGTGTGAGCTATGTAGACTCTCCGATTCATCGATCGACATCCAACGATGCTTTGTCTGTCATTCTGATCCTCCAGATCCTTAACAACTTCTCAACTTTTTTCCTAAGATATTCCTCTGCCTTTAAGTGTTTTATCTAGATTCACGAGTCTCTAAGGTTCGAAGGATTTCTCTCGATAAAAGGGACTTTTGATACCAGAATTGAAGGTTGGTAAGATTTATCATGTGGTAGAGAAGTTTTGAAAGATAGACGATCGAGACCTGTAGTTCTTCATACGGCGAGTCGATGGACAGTCCTTCTATCTCTGCTAAAAGGTATTCATAGGCCAAGAACTAGCCGATGTAACTCATGCTCGATCTATCAAAGTCCTTGACTATCTCTACCTTCCTACCTTCCCCTCTTGGAACGTGTGATATCTGTTTGAGTATGTAAGCAAAACCCTTCTTTGAGAGCCTTGTTATATAGTGATCCTGCCCGAAAGAACTCGCCGAGATATAATATGCCAACTCTCTTACCCTCTCTTCTTCAGTGTATCCCAAAGCATGGAGGTATTCATGGAGCAGTATGAAGTAGACAAAAGAATTCACTTCCTTCTTCGATTCGGCCATACCTTCGATGGCCCTGAGCAAAGTTCTGTTCATCACTATCACATTAGAACCGATCTGGTGGAAACCTCCAACATTCATTGGAAGATCGACCAAGTACAAAGTTAGACCTGCCCTCCTCAGGCCTACGACTCTCTCTACCGTCTCCTTCACAAGTTCAAAGACATCGCCTATGTTTTTGCAGTTCTCAAACTTTTCGGAAGGAGACAGAAGGGGTCTGTCCTTTATGGCAAGTCGATCTATACTGTAATCTAGGGGTATGCTACCCGTCTCCTTCTCTAAAGGCTTGATACCGTTTTCAATCACGATATTAAATAGGGCAAGGTTGCTTTTAATTATTATCCTAAATCCTACCATGCTTCTCATTTATCACTCGATTATACAAAGTGCATTTATGCTTGTCAATCTGCCTTATTTTCCTCTCTTCCCCGATGTAGATGGTATGAAACCCTTTACCCTAAGAGAACGTCAAAGGTTCGATTATCAAGGCAGAAGGAACAAAAACTTCATCTGACGTTTTCAAAATTTCGATCGCATCTGTGCCTAGTGTATGTATGAAGAAAAGAACTCTTAAAGAGGAATTCTACTAGCATGGTTTAGGAGA
>JACGUG010000066.1 GCA_024256285.1 archaeon | reverse complement strand
CAGATCAAGAAAAAGCGGGATATACATCTCTGAGCAAGAAGGTAGGATTTCGATTATGGCTATACGATATGGGCCAATCTTGTACGTACCTTACTCAAGTACTTTCCACCTTCAAATTTTGTAGAGATGAAGTTCATCGGTCTTTCTTATCGATTCTTTGTGAAATGTCTGAGGCAATCTTTGCCCTAGCCAGTAGCCTCGCCAATCTTATAGGCTCAGGTACTGCACCTTGAATGGTGAACTTGTCCAGTATCCTCTTACAGATTTCTAAAGAAATTCCATAAGGTCTGACATAGACCTTATAGTCTGTATGAAGTTGGATAGTCTCCCTTGAGCCAAGCTTGTTATAAGCAGATAGCTTCTTCTCCCAAGAATCTGGGAAATGGTGCTTTATGTGAGGTTCGAGTCCTTCAGACTCCTCGAAGGTCACGCTTATCACTGGTGTGTTCGTTCTAATCCCCACAGAGTCTATATCGATTATATTGTACATGCTTATTACGCTCCCTCCCAAAATTATCACGTTGATATCGTTTCTCTTCAATCTTTGAAACATGCCTACGATCTCGTCTGTTGCATCGTCCCCCCCTATTTCCACACTTCCAAAGATGAAGCCATCTATGATCATATCGCTTCTGATGACTACCCCTGCCAATACCGATCTTTTACTCTGATCTTTTTTAAAGCTCTCAGCTATCCCAAGGGCGCGAATACCTTTTTTCTCAACATGAAGACGCATAACTTTACCAAATATAACTGAATCTTCATCTTTAAAGATATAGCTCGAACTAGACTTAGAAACCTTCCGAAACTGATGGCTCAGTCAAAAACATTGGGAGTAATAATTAATCTATTCTTCCCTTAAAACTTTAGACCGATTAAGCGTTCTCCCAAGTACTTCGATAACAGATGGTGCAACCAGATACTACCGATTCGATTTCAGCACGTTCTGACGACTCAGTCAAATGCCTTTATCTCATCCTTCCAATTAACTCTGAGACATCATCGTCGTCATGATTAAAATCCTTCCTCCCTCTATTATACTTTCCTTCCTAGGTTCTGTTGAATCTTAGGGCGTTGCGGGGAAGTTGGTGAGAAAGTCTTGAGAAGATTCGAGTAGAGTACGCTACAGATATATTACTTTTCCACTATCTGACCTAAAATTTCCTTCATATGTGTGAACCACTCATCGATCTTAATGTTCGGGAAGGACCAAGTTGCGTGAGGCTGGTAGTATCTATCTAACGAGATGGTCTTTAGGTTGGGAGCAGAGTGTTTAAGTCCAGATAGAATCGTCCACTCCATGTAGTAAGGGATCCCTATGAATAAGGCGAGATCGTACTGGCCTTTTCCATCCAGCCCTTCCCACTCTGGGTCTTGAAGCCTATTCGCGATGTCCAGAGCAGACATCCACCAGATAGGGTAACAACTCCTCTTCACGAACTCACTTACTGTATGAGCTGTGGCCACGATGGGGATTTTGAAGGTTTCAGCTATTCGGATCATGTAATCTATGGCACTCTCTTCTCCTAAGTCGTACTTTGATATCTCGTGTCCAACAACCATCAGAGCCCGCTTGGCTTTTTTTACCATTCCTACAACAACGGAAGGCTTTGTAATTATGAGTGCTTTCTTCGGCCCGGCGATCTCGCCCATCTGCCAAGGTTCATTGCTCATCACGCTTCCCCTCTTTTACATGAACAAGCCTTGGTAGCAAGGTCGGATCTGGTATGACGTTCCCCTTCCACCCTTTTTTAGCAAGTATCTTCATCACCTCATCCTTCATCGTTATGGGGAGATCGGCTTCCGTTCTCACGAGAAGGTGTAGGTCGTCAGGCATTACCTTGTAGAACCTTTTATGGAGATCGATGTAGTGTGCAAGCTTTATCATCCTTCCCTTTGGTGTATCGTTCGGCCTCATGCAGAGCTTTGCAGCCATCACCATCGCCTCCTCCTTCGTCTCAGCAGCGTAGAAGAGATGTTCGGGGCAAGGCCCAACGAAGACTTTATCTCCAGTGCGAGCATCGTAGACATACCAATCTTCTTTACGATCTTTTCTGCCTAGGAGCATGCGCCTATACTTTGACCCGTGTGGACCTACGATCACAGGCACACCTAGCCGCCAAAAGCCGCTCGCTATGGATGCGGCCTTCTGAGTAATGGCACCCCAAGCGATCCCCACTGCGCCCACTCGATTATGGATGTAATCTGCGATCTCCTCATAATTCCCTCTAAGCTTCCGTTTTGCAAAGATGCTTGCGATCTTTATGGCTGCACCTGCGATATGAGGGTTGGAAACACAAGAACCAACGTTCACGATCCCCCCTGCATCGAATCCTCCTGGGTAGACTTCATAGAGATTCCTGCCATCTTCATCCCGATACATGCCGATGGACATGGCTGAACATCCTGAAGTGGTAACTATATACCTCCTCTTTGCGAACTCTCCAGCGATCTCTGCAACTTCGTTTCCTCCCTTAGGATAGTTTGCGCACCCAACCAAGGCTATGACCCCTGGTATCTCTCCTAGAACGATGGGCCCTCCAACCCTCCTTATCTCGACATCTTGTATGGCTCCTCTTCCTGCTCTGATCTTAAACCTCTCTTCCCTGATCCTCTTCTCAGAAGCGCCTATAATGTAGCTGTGGATGGGCAATTCATTGGTACACGCACTCTCACAACGCCCACAACCTATACATGCTTCATAAAGATTCGAGAGGCCTTCTAGGTCCCCCTGGGCAGCCTGCTCCATCGCCTCACGAATTGGAAGGTTGTTGGGACAAGCCCTCATACATGGGGTAAAGCGGCATTGTGCACATTTGCCTGCACCTTCTACTATCTCTTTCGCTTCTGGGATAACCTTGAACTTCATCCTCTTGGGTGCAAGGAGCATAGCAGTCCTGACAGCGACCTCCCCTACCTTCTCTGGATCGAAGATCAGAGCACCAAGAGCCCTTCCTTCTACAAGGTCCGCCACGATTTCGTCTGCTGGATCACGAGTTCGGTTGGTCAGGCCGAGGCAGTTCTTTTCTGCTGTGGCGATCACAGGCGTCATAGTCCTCTTTGCTTCTATCAAGACATCTGTTCGGATGCATTGTTCATCGACTACGATGACATCCGCTATGCCACTTCTGATGAACCTCAGTTGCCAGGATATAGGTCCAACGATCTTTGCTCTAGGGTTGTATCTTGTAGCATCTATGGATGTACAGCATATCCCTGCAACTTCAACACTATCAGAGAGGCCGGCCTCGCCCATGTAGTCGATGATCTCAACAGAAGGTGGAACGTTATGACCTATGACCAAGATGACAGGCTTTTTAGTATCGATAACGCCCATGCCTATCTCCACTAAGGGGGCCTCAGGGTCAGCCTTAGGAAACCCGTATGCAGAGATCTGGGCCATGTCAGCAACTTCCATGCCTACTTGGTCGATCATCCCTGCATGGAATACTTTTGACTCAAAATCTATCTTATCCCCTTCTTGGCCTGTGGCGGTAGATGCCAAGAGTTGCGTGACTTGGTTTTCAACGTAGTCCAACACCTCTTCTAAGTCCCCCAAAGTTTCTGGCTTTTCCCCATAGACCAATCTCGTTACAGGAGCTTGGATATCGACACCCACCGATTTTCCTATATCGATCGGGCTATCTCGACCATACTTCTCTATCAGATGCTCAACGAGATGTCTTGCATGACCTATATGGGTGGCAGCTCCAATACAGCAAGCAAGAAGAACGATCCTCGACTGCTGAGTGCATATATCCAGCCCACACGCACCCCTCTTCCCAGCTGTAAGATCACATTTGCCCATAGTGCAGAGACAACAGACGTCACAGTAAGGCAGGTAGAAGGGTTTGTAACGCTTTAGGAGTTTTAAGTCCCATTCCCTGAGAGTAGCTAAAGAGGGGCATGGTGTCGGACCGAAGGGTTCCTCCCACTCTTCACCCATTATCTTCCCTATAGAAACCTCTAACCCGTCGATTTCGGCTAAGTTACTCTTCAGCTTGTCTAACTTAAAGTGGATACTCTTTCTAGACGTCAATTTATACACCACATCCTTCTTTATAGGGGTTTAAATCTTTTAGTAGATTCAGATACAAGCTCATATTAGAGGTATAACAATAGTTATATATATTCTTTTAGTTGTGGAGGGGGGTATTGAGCAAGACTTCGATGTCTTTTAACGAGCATATGATATAATCGGGCTTTGCTTTGACCAGATCCCTTATACTCGATATACCTGTCGGCACGGCTACAGAGATCACTTTGGCCTTCTTTGCTGCCAAGACGTCTATTACACTATCTCCTACGTAAACTGCCTCCCTCACCTCGATCCCCAGAATTTTTATGGCTCTCCCGATGCTCCAACCATCAGGCTTCAATTCCTCAACATCCTCTCTTGTAACTACTACATCGAAGAAATCATCCAAGCCAAGCTTTCTGATGATGATGTTGGTGGCTTTGCGCCCATTATTGGTTACTATGGCCAACTTTAGCCCAAGCTTTTTGATAAAGATCAGAGTTTGAAGGGCATCAGGTTGTATGCAGACCTCATCTGCAGCCTTTAGTTCGAACTTCTCAACTATTCTCCATAAGGACTGCTTTAGGTTTAGGAGGGTTCTGACATCGGTACGCCTTTTCATAACTTTAAGTATTGAATACACAGTCAAGTTGGATAAATTCTCAGCGTTTATCCCTCTCCTTCTTATCTCTGAGATGGCTTCTCTACGCACGCTTGTGATATCTAAGGCAAATTTGACCAAAGTCCCATCGAGATCGAAGATCACTGCTTTTATGCCCAATTCCTTGCTAACCCTTATTCGCTCTCTATGAATTCTTCAAGGGTATAAATTTTGATCTTGCTCTATCCATCTACATCTACATTCTCTAAGCTCTAAACCTCAGCGTCTTGAGTATCATCCTCTCAAGATCGTATATCCTTACAAGATGGTTGTTCGTATCTGTTATGAATAGTCTTCCATCTTCATGAAGTTTTACATCGTTCGGCTCATATAGCCCCAATGTATCACATTCAGGATCGTCTAACCTACAGATCATCTTGTTCTTGTCTCTGCCTACCAGTGTCCTCACCTCTTCCCTTGAGAGATCGATCAATCGAATTGCATGGTTATACGTATCTGCGACAAAGATCCTATCGCCCTTGGCAGATACCCCTAAGGGGTGCTGAAATCTTGCACCATCAAGGGGCCCGTCTTGATATCCGAAGACGAAGAGGCCAGATCCAACGATGGTCTTTACCGTTCCATCATCTAGATCTATCCTCCTAATGCCCGAGGCCCCACTATCCGCTACATAGAGGTAATTCTCATCGATAGATAGCCCACTGGGCTGGGCAAATTGAGCACTATGCAAATTACCATCGACTATACCCTCATACCCACTCCCTGCAAAGGGTGTTACATCCTCTGAATTGATATCGTAGACCCAGATCTGGTGAGTCCCGGCCATAGCTATGAAGGCCTTCCCATCTTTGTAGGCGAGGTCCCACGGAGAGCTGAGGGAGACGGAAGTTCCTCTTCCTCCAGAGCGAATCCCGTGCCCCTGTCTACCTGTTCCTGATACAGTCTTTACCATTCCCTCTCAAGATTGATCTCCCTTAGAGCGTGATTCTCTGTATCAGCAACATAGATTTTGTCATCTATCCAGAGCACCCCTTGAGGTCTGAAGA
>JACGUG010000065.1 GCA_024256285.1 archaeon | reverse complement strand
AGTTATGTTTTTTGGAGGCGAATCTATCTCTGGATTTCTCACCTTGTTTCCTATTTCCCTCATGATCGCCAAAGGCTCGTGGCCACATTTCTTTACTAAATCGTAAAGGATTAAACTGTTCGTTGGGCTTATGAATACCTTTAAAGCTCTGTTCTTTTTAATTTCATTGATCATTTAAGCTTCCACTTAATTTCTCCAAAAATCCCTAATTATTAATTATTTAAATGTACATAAAAACATTTATTTTATTATATAATGTTTAAATGCCTGAATCAAAAATAGAGTTGTGAGGCATATGGTTGAAATTCCTGAAGATGTGAAGAAAGTGGCTTTAGAAGCAGTGAAGAAAAAGACCCTTGTTATAGGAACGACCAACAAGAAATGCATCCCGAACACCGTTCCATTATCCGCAATGGGATATCCTAAGATCATAGATGGTGATAAATTCGTCATAGTAGATAACTACCTCTACAAGACACGAAAGAATTTAGAAGAGAATCCCTTTGCGTCTCTAACATTTTGGGATTCAGAAACACTTGAAGGTTACCAAGTTAAAGGTCCTGTGGAGATAAAATCTTCGGGGGACTTGTACGAGCAGATCAGATCGGAGATAAAGAGCAAGAGACCAAAATTGCCGGCTAAAGCCATTGTAATCTTAAAAGTAGAGGAGATATACAGTGTCAAACCAGGCTCAGAAGCAGGGAAAAGGATAGCGTGATTTTACTCTTAATCCATATAACACTTTGTAAGTTTATTAAACAGAAGTTATTTATCTTATGATAGAAGGGTCTTGAATAAGACGTACTTAATTGTTATATCGCCTGATTGTAACCTTACTTCAAAAGCTCTATTCTACTATATAGTTGGGCTTGGGCTTCAAATTACTGTTAAAGAAACTTGTTTTGGGGTTTTTATCGAAGGTGAGAAGGAAGAAGTGGAGAAAGCTATCGAGAAGGCTATGGAACTTGAGCCAAATAAACTCTTCGTAAAAGAGAGAGGGTACCCGATCTGGGATTCAAGGATATGTAGGATGAAGCAAAAAGGTGGACCTCGACCTGGTTTTCTACAATTGGAAGCAGAGTACAAAATTTTACCAATTATCTCAGAAGCTATGAGAGAAGCTAAGCCTGAAATTAAACTTAAAGAGAAGAAGAAAAGGGTTAAAGTAGAAGAAATTGTAAATATATTAAATGTGGAATAAGTGAAAATTTTTAATGAAATACGGATATTACCTTTTTAAAGGAGGGGCCTATAAAAAGGAAGGGTTAGACGACTATTTAGAGGATGTTGGAGGCCTCATCATACAAGAAAGCAGAACTTTGTATGAATTGATAATTACCTTAGCCATACCAGTCGAAGAAGAAGCAAGATTATATAATATAGTAAAAGCGTTGAAGGCAACTTTGATCAAAACCCCTCTCGTTGGAACTGAGGTAGTAGTTGTGGCAACATCTATGTCGAGAAAACATCTTCCACATCCAGTCTGCGATATAGCTGAGTATCTGAGGAGGTACGGCGCCAAAACGAACATCATAGGGTTATCGAGAGGGGGCGGTCAGAAAGGAGATTTAAGTCCAAAGGAGAAAAGACTGATCAGCGAATATGATTTGGCCATTGTAGTATTGGGGAATTTTAGATACTGTTTGCAAGAATGTAAGAGAAGCTTGTATGAGGGGTTAACAGTTCCTTCTGTAATAGTTGGAGGCCCTGCTCAAATTAACGTCCCCAGTCCCCACCTCTATGTAGGTGGGGCAGGTAGAATCAACCATAGATTGAGGAGAGGCGAAGAGATAAAAAAATTAGAGGAAATCGTTGAATCTACAACTTTGATAATCGATAAGAAGAGAGAAGAACAATCTTACGATCCTCCCATTGTAGACCCCCCTTTCGTGATGAAGCTTATAAAAGAGCAGATTCCTGAAGTTTTAGAGCAGCCTTCGCCTACTCCGTTGGTATTAAAGCTTGATGGATTAAGAATAAAGCTACCATACGAGAAATACGTTGATAAAGTTCGTAAAATCGATTTGGGAGAGGATGTAACGCTAGAAGAAGTTGCAGATATAGAGAAGGCCCTCGTGTCTGATCACATCTTGGTTAGGATGCTTCCAGAGTCTGAGGTGAGTTTGCCTGAAAAATGCATTTTTGGTCGTAAAGGGCTTAGTCAAAGACTATAAATTAGATTTTGGTATTAAAGTTAGAGCATTAGACCATCTAAATTTCTCAGTAGAAAAGGGAGAGATATTAGGCGTACTCGGCGAGAGCGGGTCTGGCAAGACGACTTTGATCAGAGTTCTTAGAGGAGTCGAGCCCTTTGATGAAGGAGAGATAATAGTCGGCAATATTAAAACAACCTCAAATAGCGGTATCAATGAGCTTATTAAAGCCAAAGAAATCTCTGCAATACATATCCAAAGATCGTTTGGTTTATGGTCAGAGTCTGTTTTAGACAATGTGATAAGAGCTTTGAGCTCGAGAACGAAAGGAGAAGAAACCATACCAGTTATCCCAACAGAATATGAACAGATGAAAAAAGAGGCTATCGAAATTTTAAGAATGGTCGGCCTAGATCATAAGCTTGATTGCTGGGCTGAAGTTTTAAGTGGTGGAGAAAAACAGAAGTTACTACTTGCCAGACAGTTGACTCGAAGACCACAATTGTTGTTGTTAGACGAACCTGGGACGATGGTTGATGAGAAGGGTCGGGCAGAACTTTTGAAGGCGATAAAAAGGATAAACAGAGAATTGAATACAACAGTAATCTGCGTTTCACATATGCCTAAGGTTCATAGGTATCTTGCAGATAGGATTATCTGGCTCAGCAAAGGCAAGATAATATACTGTGGCTCTCCAGAGAAGGCTTTGAGAGAATTCGAGTCTAAAATGGATACTCCAGTCCCCAAACCTTTATTGAAAGAGACAAAACCCATATTAAAAGTGGAGAACGTATCAAAAGAATACTATGTGATTCCCGGACGCCAAACCCTTCTCATGGAGAACATAAGTTTTCAGGTATATGAGGGAGAGATTTTGGCTATAATCGGGCCATCAGCGGTCGGTAAAACGGTTTTGATAAGATCATTAACAGGTCTTGAACTGCCAGACGAAGGAAATGTAAAGATAAGAATGGGTGAAAAATGGGTCAATCTTAATACGATAGGTTATGACTCAATCCTTGCGAGGAGAGATATAGGCATTCTTCACCAAGAGTTCGACTTCCCCTACTGGGCCAGAGTGGTCGATCTTTTTGCTGAGAGAATGGGTTTAAAGACACTGGAACATACGATCGAAACTTTAGAGAAGGCTAAATCTGAGAAGATAAGCGACAAAATGATCGATCTGATATATAGAATAATGGATTTGCCGCCTCGTGAAGCTGAAGAGAGACTGATGGATATGGGTTTAACTCTTGAAGATATTAGAGCAATCCTACCTAAATATCCAGTTCAAGAGGTTGCAGAAAAAGTTGGACCATTACTTGAATCATTAAGACTAAGTGAGGATGTACTCAACAGACGAGTTTACGAGCTCTCATGGGGGGAGAAGATCAGAATTGGATTAGGTTTACTCATGGTGTGCAAGCCCAAGGTACTTTTGCTAGATGAACCATTTGGCGATCTTGACTCTATAACTCTAAGGAGGACTGCGAATATAGTTAAAGATTTAGTTAGGGAAACGAATTCAACGATAGTTTTGGTGAGCCATCAGTTAGACTTCGTTAAAGAAGTTGTACATAGAGCCATTTTACTCAAAGATTATAAAATAACGTTTCAAGGCGACCCTGAGAAAGCTTGTGAGTTGTTCCTTAAGGAATATGGTAGCCCGTGAATCTTTTTCATCTCTTCCAGCCATGATTCCTTTAGATCGTATTCCGAAAATAGGATCGTGATCTTTTCTTCATCTTTCAATACATGAGTGATTTTGAACTGTTCAGGGGCTATCCAGAAGATCATCTCTGTAATAATCGTCTCGGCATAAGTAGAGTAATCGAAGATCACCAAGTCTTTAATTTCCGAGAGATTTACATCCTTAACGATTATTCTATATCTTGAAGGTTGAATTATTTTTTCTTTCCCAACTGAAGATGTAAGGATATTTAACACAGCAGGTAAAAAGCGCTCCTGCATCGAGTCTATCGTTATCTTCGCCCCCTCTCCGGCAGGCTCTAAACTTAGATCTGAGAGCTTAAGGGGTTTGATATTCTTTTTAATGGTTGTAGAGATGATGAAATATCCTTCTTTTACATTAATTTTAACATAAAGATGTTCAATAAATCGAATATGTAATTCTGAAAGTACGTCTAAGATGATTTTCCTGTATATCGACTCACCTTCTTTATCGTCACTTTCAATAGTTATGATACCCATGTAATGTTCATCTATAGTAGAATTCCAACAGTTATAAACATATAAGTAGACCGAAGATGAAATTAGGAAAGATGGACAGGTAAGTCATGAATGGAAAAAGAGCTCAGTGTTCAAGTGGATGGTAGAGAAGTTCTCGTTCCTAAAGGTTCTTCAATAGAAGAGGCATTGAATACGGCTGGTGTAGAGGAAGTTGGATCTTTCGTTGCGGTTATTGAGGTAGCACCTGAAGAAATGGTTCGAAAGGTCAGGCAGTATGAGATTGTAACATCTAGAGGGTCTTTATATGTAGAAGTGGATGAAAGGGTTTTGGATTTTGCTAGGGAGGCATTTTCATCCATTCAGAAATTAAGTAACATATGGTCCAATCCAAGGAGTGTTAGCTTTGGTTACATCACTTTAAAAGTAAAGCCATCCAAATCGTTATTAGATTATGATAAAGGAGATGTTTCGATCGGCTTTTTAGGTTTCGAGCAAGACAAGGGGTGCATCATATTCATGAGAGATAAACACAAGGCATTTTATGGATCATCTTCAGATGCTCCTGTTCTTGGAAAAGTGGTGAGGGGAAGAAACGTTCTATCGCTTTTGGACAAAGATGACTACATCGAGGAAATCAGACCGGTAACTTACGAATTGCCGATTAAAAGAGCTGAGATGGAATACAGGATAGTTAAACCGCTAAAGATTTTCACTAATTTAAGCCTCATTTTATCTGAAGGCTCCCCCATCGGTAGCGAACTTGTTTTAGCTCTATTCCAAAAGAAAAAGTATTTAGAAGCTTCGGATTCTACTTCTATTTACATAAAGGATTCTAGCTACTCTGGTGTGTCGATACCAAGCCCACATAAGCTTCAAGAAAGAAGAAAAAAGACTGTGACTGTAAGAGTCAGAGGAGAAGATAGGAGTTCCATTTACATCTACAAGAAAACAGTTTTTCCAAGCAGGCACCATCTATATGTTGGGGATGTAATTTTTGGAATGGAATTGGTTGAGGTGGCTAAAAAGGGAGACAAAATCCCCATAAATATCTCCCCTAAACGCGCAAACGTACTACGGATGAATCAAAAGGAAGCTGAAATATATTTGAGCGGACTGGGAATCAAGCAAGTTCGAGAGGGAGTAGTGGATGATGAAGCAATAGTGGTTGAACAAAATCCCTACTACACCCTTGAAACTTATAAAAAGGGAGTCGTTAAAACCTCTGGAATCAAGAACGAAGATATAGTCAAAATCGAACTTTTTGAAAAGGCAGATCCGATAACTGTAAAATATTTCAGAATGTGCACAGGTTTGCTCTACGATAAGATAGGAAGATTGACAGTTCATTTCTTAACCCCCGATTTTATCATTTTCAAG
>JACGUG010000064.1 GCA_024256285.1 archaeon | reverse complement strand
GGTGAAATCTCTGCCTTTCCATACTATGGCTTCTGGAGGGTTGTAGACAGCATAAAAGACCTAAAAGAAGTCGAGAAAGAAATCATAAAAGTTGAGCGCTCTCTATTCGAAAAGATTTAAGAGACTTGAAAAGATAGTGCCCAATCGGCAATGAGAATATCGTAGAATCTCCTTACCATAGGGACTGTCAAACAGGAGAAAGGAATAAGTTTTAAACATTAAAATAATACAATACCAAATCTATAGTACCCTATATCGGGGAGAAGTGAACGAACCCTGATCGCTATCATCCTGGCTGGAGGATATGCCACGAGGCTCTGGCCACTGACGATAGACAAGCCAAAACCACTCTTGCCTATAGCTGAGAAACCCATAATCGAACATACCATTGAGAAGATCGTTAAGCAAGAAATTATTGAACGTATAATCCTATCGATCAATCTGAAGTTTGAACCTAAATTCAAAGAATGGCAGAGGATGAGCCATAATCCCGTGGAGATGGTAGTCGATAGATCAAAGTCTGAAGAAGAGAAGCTCGGTGCAGTGACAGCCCTTGAGAATATTACATCAAAGATAGATGATGATTGCTTGATATTGGCTGGGGATAATCTCTTCACATCCGATCTTGATGGTATGATGAGAGCCTTCAAGGAGAAGAACGCTCCGATCATCGCTCTTTACGACGTTAAAAGTAGAGATCTGGCCAGAGAATATTCTACTATAACCCTTGACACAGATGGTAGAATAATAGAGTTCGCTGAGAAACCGAAAAAACCAAAGACGACCCTTGTAGGAACTTGTATCTACATCCTCCCAAGAAGGACGTTGCCAAGATTGAGAGAGCATCTGGAGAGGGGTTTAGGTCGAGATGAACCGGGGCTCTTCATCGAGTGGCTCCATAAGCAAGAGCCTGTCTATGGCTACATCTTAGAAGGTTACTGGTTTGATATAGGAAATTTAGAGTCATACAAAGAAGCGGAAAGGTTCTTCTCTAAACTTTACGCCCAAAAATAGGTTTGAGCAATCGGCATGGAGCCCTTGGTGCACCTCGCTGTACCTTTCGCCATAAATTCTCTTCTTGGGTTGAGGCTTCGATGGGCTCTTGTAGCAGGTCTTGTCGGCATCATGCCAGACTTGGATGTGCTTTTTTCGTACATAGATCGATCAGCCACTCGTTGATTCTTGCCTTGGTGCCACTTGCCCTTTCTTTACTTTTCTGGAAGAACTCGAAGCTAAGACTACCACTTCTACTCATAACCTCAGGATGGGTCTCTCACATAATCCTCTACTTCATATTAGGA
This sequence comes from archaeon, assembly GCA_024256285.1. GTDB lineage: Archaea > Thermoproteota > Nitrososphaeria > Nitrososphaerales > JACAEJ01 > HK02M2. The sequence continues at coordinate 4,537 of JACGUG010000064.1, read as the reverse complement.
TATACACCGATCCTCTGGCCATCATCCAATAACTCCTTCACAATAATATTTGAATCGAGAATCCAAATGTGAAGCCTACCTGCAGTTTACCTAGATCTGAAAGTTCTTGAACAGCCATTCAATGGCGGTGCCTTCACGACTCTCGATGTAGAATTATTCACTACAGAAGGCTTGATGATAGCGCTACTGATAACGATATCGACTCTAGCCAAGAGTTGGAGAAGGTTATTCCGAAGAGGTTTTATTTGATCGATGGCTTCAGGCAACCCCCTTGGCTAGTTACAGGCTTAAGTATCCTGAAAGATAGTTTGAGATGGGCGATCACTTCTGGAAAGGCATCTTAAAGTCCGGCAGATCGGAAGGCTTCTTCGAGCCCTTGCTGATTCTATAGAGGTGTCCTTCGTAAGTACAGATTATGTCTGGCGCCCTTTCACCACGTTGAAGACATTGATCGAACTCTTTGTAGTACTCTCTTAACTCTCGTTTCTCATATCCTCCTCCCCTCAGCCTTCTCTTTCTCAAAAATTTGAACGCCAGTACTAGATGTCTATTCGGATAGAGGCGAAAGCTGTTAAGAAACCTTAAAGACCTTTCGATCTGCTCTCTAGGCACCATCAGATAATCTGTTGTACCTGATTTAGCCTCTATAACCATTATCTTGCCAAACCTATTCGATATAGCTAATATATCTGGAAGGATGGCGCTTGCCCCTCCCAGTCTATATGCATCATAAGAATAGCATGAGTCTAACCTCTTCACTAAAGTATCCTCCCAGCTCCATCCTCTTTTTCTTCTAAGCTTAGATGCCCTTGACATTATGAATCCTCTCTTACACTTAGATTCCGCTTTTATAAGCATGATTTATTTATTATAAGTTATATCTTTGAGCATAAGACTGGTGAATTAAAAAATTGCCTATTCTAAAGTAGACTAGCCTTAGGATGGTTGACAGTGGTTGGAATGTGCTGTAGTTTTGGAAGGCTATCCTGAAGCTGCTGAACAAATCCTAAAACATGGTGGAGAGAAAGCATGTAAAAAATACACAGATTTATTGAAGAGTTCTGAGACAGAACTAGGTAAATCATACAAGAATGCAGATACTTTTCATAAGCTCTCACAAAGGGCTCATCCTTTGAAAATGCCATCCGCTTGATCACGCGAAAAGACATCGAGAATGCTCTCTTCGTCGGTGGAGTCTTGAGCAGAGAAATGTTCGGTACTGATGCTTTAGCACTAACTAATATGGCGATGAATACTATGGTTGTCCTCCGGCGACACTTTCAAAAGATTCCTCTGATTGAGATGCAAAATTTGAGGAAATAAAGAGCAGAATCAAACAAAGAGATGTAGTAGGGCAGACAACAAAAGAGGGATAGTTCTACATTTCATTATTATCTTCGTAGAAGAAAGATCACCTTTGAAAAGACAAGAAACTCCAATCATCGCGAGTATTGCTTTCTAGAAAATTGTGACGAACTTTAGTAGCTAAGCAAACCTCAGCGTATCCGCCTCCCTATAATTTCCAAATGGTCGTAAACTCTCAATAGATGGTGCGGTCGCCGGGATTTGAACCCGGGTTGTCAGCTGGCCTCCTTTTAAGATGGAGGGCTTCCACACCTTATGGGCTTGATGTCCTAAACCAGACTGGACGACGACCGCACAAGACAAGGTTAGATATTGGTAGATAAATTAATCTTCTGCCAATCAGATGCCTCTGTAGAGCCTTTGAGCTAAGAATTGAGGCAGACCGGCCTCCATTATCTTCCTAGCTGCAGATTCTACATCGTATTCTACAAGTTCATGCTCTATCTGAACATCCCCCCCTTTGATGGTCAATATTGCATAGCATGCTCTGGGATCGCCAGATCTTGGTTGTCCCACGCTGCCAGGATTAAAGACTATCCCTTTATCAAACCTATACATGAAAGGTATGTGAGTGTGCCCTAAACAGACCACATCGACGCCGTTACTTGACAGATAATAATCAAACAGATCTCTATGAGTGTCTGGCATTACATACTCGAAGATCGGGTCTGTGGGGCTGCCATGAACCAACAGAATTTTGATTCCTTCAATCTCTAACTTCATCCTCTTCGGCAACTTCTTTATGAATTCCATGTTACTCGATTTCAGATTTGAACGAGTCCAGAAGACTGCTCTTTGGGCAGCCCAATTGAACCATGATACATCTTTTGTTATAACTGCATATTCATGGTTTCCCATTACACATTTGACATCGTTCTCCCTAGCCCACTCTACTACTTCGTTAGGGTTGGCACCGTATCCCACCAGATCGCCTAGGCAAAAGATACTCTTCTGGCTCATGGTCCCTAAGACGGCGTTAAGGGCGTCGAGGTTGCCGTGAATATCTGAAACGAAAGCTATTTCCTGCATTGCTCAAAACTTATTTAAGATCCGATGATTTTAACTTTTAATAAATAAATACGAATTTGCAAAAAACCTTATAGGGAATCACATTCTGTAAGAATTAAGGTGTCCATCATGATAGGTGATCGCCAAATTCCCTCTTAAACATCCTAAAAAAGAAACTCTCTTTAATGAGACTGATGAACCCAAAGGTTCGGGGGAGGCAATGGGCGATAGATCATTGAAACACCTTCAAGAAACTTTATCCCCTCTTTATGAGCCGAAGGATATAGAGGATAAGGTAAGAGCTTATTGGCAAGAAGTTAACATAAAGGAGATATCAGCTGAGCAACTGAAAGATAAACCTCGCGTAGGCTATGTAGAAGGTCCACCAACCCTGAATGGGGAGCCACATATAGGTCATATAAGAGGAAGGATCATCAAGGATCTATGGTATAGGCAACTCGTTCTGAAGGGATTGAACGTTGTCTTCAGAGCAGGCTGGGACACTCAAGGCTTGCCAGTAGAGCTTCAGGCCGAAAAAGAATTGGGACTGACGGGGAACAAGGCAGAGAACATAAAAGCCGTTGGTGAGGAAGCGATAATCAGAGCATGTAAGAATCTCATCAAGAAGTATTATAGATTGTGGCGGGAATCCGATGAACTCTTGGGTGTGTCTATGGACTATGATAAAGCATATTGGACATATAGGGATGAGTATATAGAGAGAGAGTGGAAGTACCTAGAGAAGGCATGGGAGAGTGGTCTATTGGGGGAAGGTTACCGTGTAGTAGCCTACTGCCCAAGTTGCCAGACATCTCTGAGCCATAGTGAAGTAGTTCAAGGCTACGAGTTGGTTGAAGACCCATCCCTTCACTTTAAGATGAAGCTTAGGGACGAAGAAGCTTACCTCATCCTCTGGACTACCATGCCCTTCACTATAGTAACAGACGAGATGGTGGCTGTCAAACCAGATGCCGACTATGCTTATGTGAAGGTCGATAGCGAAACTTGGATCGTAGGTGAGAAGAGGCTGCTCTCTCTTATGGATGAATTGGACGTATCGAACTATGAAGTCTTAAAAGTTTTAAAGGGGCATGAGCTAGAAGGAAAAAAGTATCTCCATCCATTGATGGACTTGATACCTAAGCAAATCTTACTGAATAAGGAGAGTTATGTTCATACAATAATCGCTGAAGATTTCGTCGATGTGGATACAGGCTCAGGTCTCGTACACCTATCCCCTGCAAATGGGGAGGAAGATTTTCATGCTTCTATTAGAAGGAAGATACCTGTCTTCAATCCTATCGATGATAGAGCATACTTTACAAAGGAAGCTGGGGTATTCGGTGGAATTTACCTACGTGATGCCGATGTAAAGGTTATCGATCTGCTAAAAGAGAGAGGGATGGTCTTAAAGGTCAGCAAGATAAGCCATGAGTATCCAACATGTTGGCGTTCACACCATAAACTGGTCTGGATGGCGAGAAGAGAGTACTTTTACTGGGTGGACAAGCTTGGAGACTTGACGATCCGAGCTGCAGAAGGTATCGAGTATTTCTACGATCCCCCAAAAAACCGCTTTTTAGAGATAATAAAGGAGAAGGTTCCTTGGTGCATATCGAGAGAGAGAGTATGGGGTACACCGTTGCCTATCTGGGTATGCAGCGGATGTGACAAGAAGATACCGGCTTTCAGCAGGAAGGAGATGGTTGAGAAGGCGATCGATCTCCCTTACAGTCAAGACTTTGAACTGCACCGCCCATGGCTGGATAGAATTGTATTGAAGTGTCCAGATTGTGGCAGTAAAGCTTATCGTGAGCCTTTCGTTCTTGACACTTGGCACAATAGTGGGGCATCTCCTTATGCCTCTTTTACCGATGAAGAGTACAAAGATCTGGTGCCAGTCGAGTTCTTGACAGAGGGCATAGATCAGACTAGAGGATGGGCTTACACACTGCTGATAGAAAACCTGATACTCACTAGAAGGGCAGAAGCACCATACAAAGCCTTCCTTTTCACAGGTCATGTGTTGGATGAGAAGGGAAGGAAGATGAGCAAGAGCTTGGGCAACGTCATAGATGCCCTAGACGTATTGAAGTCCAGCTCGGTCGACGTCCTTCGATTCTACTTGATCTGGAGGAACAGCCCCTTGGACACGCTCAACTTC